>JAGXRZ010000023.1 GCA_018335585.1 Selenomonadales bacterium | reverse complement strand
GGGACATAGAGCCGCCGTTGTCGTTACGCTTGCGGCTGTCGCGACAGGGCTTGCAACGGCTGGGCTCGTTTTGGAATCCGCGTTCGGCGTAAAACTCTTGCTCACGCCCGGTAAACAGAAACTCCGCGCCGCAGTCCTTGCAATTGAGTGACTTGTCCTGATACATTAGAGAAAATCCCCCCGATTAATTAGATACATTGGCCCTCCTGGGTCTTCCCTGGGCAGGTGAAACCAGATTAGCACAAGTTCAGACCTAGTGTACCAGAGTCTTCGCTGATTAGCAATATCAAGAACTGACATTGACAAAAAACTTTTTCTAAATAGGAGGGCACGGATGCCTTTACACAGGTTTTCTCGTACAGAGCTACTGGTGGGCGAGGCGGGCCTAGCTGTGCTTGCTAGAGCTCACGTCGCGGTAATCGGCATTGGGGGCGTCGGCTCCTACACTGTCGAGGCCCTAGCGCGGGCCGGTGTTGGGAAGCTTACGCTCGTAGACTACGACGACATCTGCCTGACAAACGCAAACAGGCAGTTGCATGCGCTTTCGTCAACGCTTGGACAAGCCAAAGTAGACGTCATGGCGGCGCGAGTGAAAGAGATTAACCCAGGCGCCCTAGTTGTCGCGCACAAATGCTTTATGACGGCGGAAGCGGCGCGGAGCATACTGACAAGCGGGCTTAGCTACGTCGTCGACGCGGTGGATACGGTGACGGCCAAGCTGGCCATCATTATCCACTGCAAGGAGCAGGGCATCCCAGTGGTTTCGTGCCTGGGGGCGGGCAACAAGCTTGACCCGACGCGCTTTATGGTGGCAGATATTGCGAAGACCAGCATTTGCCCGCTAGCGCGCATCGTGCGCAAAGAGCTTGGCAAGCGCGGGTACAAGCGCGGGGTGAAGGTGGTGTACTCAGAGGAAGTGCCACGCGTGCCGGAGGCAAGCAGCAGTGACTGCGCGCGCGACTGCGTCTGCCCGGGCGGCGACGCCAACTGCAGACGCAAGCGCCAAATCCCGGGCAGCATCTCGTTTGTCCCATCTGTGGCTGGGCTGATTGCGGCGGGTGTGGTGGTAAATGACCTGCTCGGGCTAGAGCAGCCCTAACTTAACGAGTTTGGCCAGCTCAACATTGCCGCCGCTAAGTACGCAGGCTACCTTCTTGCCAGTAAAACCTAGTCTTCCGTTTATGGCGGCGGCGACACTTACGGCCCCCGACGGCTCCACAACCAACTTGACGCGCTCTAGAATTAGCCTCAGGGCGGCGGCGATTTCGCTTTCGCTTACGGTAACAAGGTCGTCGACATAAGCGCGAGACAAAGCAAACGGCAATTCACCGGGGCGGCGGGCACGCAGGCCATCGGCAATCGACGGCTGCCAGGCGTCATCGCTTAGTTCTGTAACGGCCCCTGCCTGCCAAGCATGTCGTAGCCGTGGGCTGACAGCAGGCTCTACGCCGATTACCTGCACGCGAGGCCGGCTTTCCTTCGTGGCCAGGCTAACACCGCCAAGCAGCCCGCCGCCCCCGACAGGGGCGACGATGCAGTCGAGGTCTGGGAGGTCGGCTAGCACTTCGAGGCTAAGCGTGCCTTGCCCGGCAATTATATGTGGGTCGTCAAAGGGGTGCACTAAGGTGTACCCCCCTTTGGCTACGAGTTCGGCGGCTTTGGCGAGGCGCGCTTCGGCGGTAATCCCACACAAAAGGACGGTCCCGCCGTACGCTTCACAGGCCTGGCGTTTGGCAAGGCTCGCATCCTCGGGCATGACGACTACTGCCTTAACGCCAAACTCTCTGGCCGCATAGGCTAGGGCCTGCCCGTGGTTGCCGGAAGAGCCGGTGACCACGCCCCCGGCCTTAGCCTCCATACTAAGCTGTGCTACGGCGTTAATTGCGCCGCGTGCCTTAAACGAGCCCGTTTTCTGTAGGTTCTCGCACTTGAGGTAAATCTCGTTGCCGGCGAGCTTACTCAGCGTGCGTGAGTACAAGAGCGGCGTATGGTGTGTTTTGCCGGCAAGCCGCGCCGCCGCAGCCTTAACATCGGCGAGTGTTAACATGGGGTCACCTCCTTGAAGCAAAAGGGACGGAGCTTTTTGCTTCACTTGCACTTTGCACTTCGCACTTCGCACTTAGGGGAAACGGGAGGGGTGCCCGGTGCCCCTTCCTTGTTCACGATTCCTGATTCATGATTCATGATTGCTTACGGCTTACGGCTTACGGCTTACAGCGGAAAGCGGAAAGCGGAAAGCGGCAGGCCCTCCCGTGGCACAGCTCAAAGCTCACTGCTCACCGCTCACTGCTGGCGGCTGGCGGCTGGCGGCTGGTGCCCTTACAGCCCCAGCTTGATTTTTAGCTGCGCTAGCATATCCCGCGTCATGGCGTCGAGGTCGTATTTCGGGTTCCAGCCCCACTCTTCGCGGGCGGCGGTGTCGTCTAACGAATTGGGCCAGGAGTTGGCTATGCCTTGGCGCACAGGGTCGACGTTGTAGGCGAGAGTAAATTCCGGGATATACTTGCGGATAGAGGCCGCTAGCATCTCGGGGTCGAAGCTCATGGCGGTAACGTTAAAGGCGTTGCGGTGGATAAGGCGATCGGGATTTGCTTCCATCAGCTGCATAATCGCGTCGAGGGCGTCGGGCATATACATCATATCCATGAAAGTGCCCTTGCCAATGTAGGAAGCGTAGTGCTTGTGCTTTAGGGCCTCGTAATAGATGTGTACTGCGTAGTCGGTGGTGCCGCCGCCGGGGAGTGCTTCATAAGAAATGAGTCCGGGGAAACGCACGCCGCGCGTATCGACTTTGTGCTTTAAGTAGTAGTAGTCGCACAAGAGCTCGCCGCCTACTTTGGTCACGCCGTACATGGTAGTTGGCCGCTGGATTGTGTCTTGCGGGGTCTTGTCGGGAGGGGTGGTGGGGCCGAAGGCCGCGATGGAGCTTGGCGTGAACACGGCAGCACCTGTTTCGCGCGCAACTTCAAGGACATTAAACAACCCGCCCATATTGACGTCCCACGCTAACTTAGGCTTAGCTTCACCCGTTGCGGACAAAATAGCGGCGAGATGGACGATGGTGTTAATCTTGTGGTGATTAACGACATCGGCAATTTGCTGCGGCACAGTGACGTCAACTAAGGAGTAGGGGCCTTCCGCTATTGGCCCGGCCGGTGCCGTGGCATGTATGTCGCTGGCAATGACGTTGTCGGTGCCGTAGGTTTTGCGCATGGCGACTACTAGCTCGGTGCCAATCTGCCCGAGCGCTCCGGTGATGAGTATTTTTTTCACAAACATTCCTCCTAAGTTGGTCGCTTTGCTACTTGTATTGTACCTATTCCACCGCTTGCTTACCAGCGAAAATGCGCGGGGGTGAGGGGTGAGGCGTGAGGCTTTAGCGGGAGGGCTGTGAGCTTTGAGCGGTGAGCCGTGAGGAGGAGGGGGGTCTCCGTGCCTCTGTGGTGAAAACCTCCCCGCTTCCCGCTGTAAGCTGTAAGCCGTAAGCCGTAAGCCGTAAGCCGTAAGCTGTGTGCTGTGAGTTGCGATTTGTGAGTTGTGAGTCGTGAGAGAACGCGGGCAGGAGAGCGCGGGTGCTCTGGCGAAAGAAAGGGAGCTAAGAAAATGAATTTACGGAGGGTGGACAATGAAAAATCGGCTAAAGAGAGCTGAGGTGCCTGCAGAGCTTACCTGGAACCTTGCGGATATCTTTCCGACTAGCGCAGACTGGGAACAAGAGCTCACGGCGATAGGGCGCGATTTACCTGCCATAATGCGCTTTAAGGGGAAGCTAGCGTCAGGCGCGGGAGTGCTCGCAGAGTGCTTAGAGGCGGCGGAGGATCTACAGAGACGCCTGCACCGCGTGGTGGCCTACGCTTCGCTCGCGCTTTCGGGCGACGGCACCGACCCTGCCAACCAAGCAGCTATGGGGCGAGCGCAGTCACTCGGCGCCGAAGCGCAGGCAGCCATGGCCTTTATTCGCTCCGAAGCGTTGGAGCTACCCGCCGGGACGCTAGAGCGCTATCTTGAAGAATCGGCCGAACTTAAGAGCTTTTCGCGCACGGTGTTGCGCATGATTGACGAAAAGCCACACGTGCTAAGCCTAGAGACTGAGCGCGCGTTGGCCTCGCTGAGTGAAGTACTGCAGTCGCCTTACTTAGTCTACACGCGTTCCAAGGCGGCCGATATGGCGTTTGCCGACATTAAGGACAGCGCGGGGCAGACGCACCCCATGTCGTTCTCGCTTTATGAGGAGTCCTACGAGAAGGCGGCCGACTTTGTGCTGCGGCGTAACGCCTGGGCCTCGTTTACTGCGGGGCTAAAGAACTACCAAAACACCTACGGCACTACTTGGGGCACGGAAGTTAAGAAGCATGTGGTGGCGGCGAAGCTCCGCGGTTACCAGTCCGCGACGCATATGCTCCTGCACCAGCAGGAAGTGGACCCCGCGAGCTACCATATGCTGCACGACGTTATCCTGAAGGAAATTGCCCCGCATATGCGCCGCTATGCTCGACTGCGCAAACAACTGCTTGGCCTTACGGAGATGCTCTACTGCGACATCGAGGCGCCACTCGACCCAGACTTTAGCCCGGCCACGACTTACGCTACTGCCGCCGACGTCATCGAGAAGGGTCTGGCGGTGCTGGGGCCGGAGTATGCGGCGATCGTAGCCGACAGCCTTAACAACAGGTGGATTGACCTTGCGGATAACGTCGGCAAGTCGACCGGGGCGTTCTGCTATGGCGTGCCGAATGCTCACCCCTATATTTTGGTGACCTGGGCCGACAATATGCGTGGCGCCTTGGTGCTAGCGCACGAGATTGGGCACGCGGGGCACGGGGTGCTGGCCATGCGTTACCAGCGGCTATCTAACGTGCGTGGCTCGGTGTTCTTTACAGAGGCGCCCTCCATTATTAACGAGCTCTTGGTAGGCAACTACATCGCCGCGCAGTCTAACGACCCACGACTCCACAGGTGGCTGGCGATGCAGCTTTTGATGACCTATCACCATAACTTCGTTCGCCACTTAATCGAAGGCGAGCTGCAGCGGCGCACGTACGTGCTGGCAGAAAAGGGACAGCCGATTACCGCCAGCGTGCTCAGCCGCGTGCAGGGCGAAATTCTTGAGGAGTTCTGGGGCGGCGAGGTAACGATAGACGAGGGCGCACGCCTCACGTGGATGCGCCAGCCGCACTTCTATATGGGCCTCTACCCGTACAGCTACTCGGCCGGCTTAACTGTGGGCACGGCCGTAGCGAAGGCCATTAAAGAGCAGGGGCAACCTGTAATCGACAGATGGCTAGAAGTCCTTAAGACGGGCGGTGCCAAGCCGCCGGTAGAACTTGCGCGTATGGCTGGGGTAGACATGATTGACCCGGCTGCTATCCGCACCGCAGTCGACTACGTCGGCGAACTAGTCGACACTGTTGTCAAAAGCTTTGGGCTAGAGGTATAGCCGAGGCGCGCCGTCACACACAGTGGCGGCGCTTTTTTTGCTTGAAAAACGTTCGGGCTGTGGCATAATAGGTGTGGAAAACGCGGACATTACGCGACAAGCAAGTGTGGAGGTAGTTTAATGGAAAAGAAGTACATGGCCGAGCCTTACAAGATTAAAATGGTGGAACCAATCGCCGTCACCACGCGCGCGCAGCGCGAAGAGGCTATACAGCGCGCCGGGTACAACACGTTTTTGCTGGACTCGGACGACGTCTATATCGACCTGTTAACCGACTCGGGCACAAATGCCATGAGCGACAACCAATGGGCAGGCATGATGCTAGGCGACGAGGCCTATGCCGGCTCCAAGAATTTTAAGAACCTTAAAGCCGCCGTGCAGGACTTGTTTGGCTTTAAGCATGTACTGCCGACGCACCAGGGACGCGGTGCAGAGAATATTCTTTCGCAGATCATGATTAAGAAGGGTGACTTTGTCCCCGGCAATATGTACTTTACGACTACGCGCGCCCACCAGGAACTTAACGGCGCTACGTTTAGGGATATCATCATTGACGAAGCGCATGACTCGACGCTGGAGTTGCCGTTTAAGGGCAATGTCGACCTAAACAAGCTGCAGGCACTGATTGACGAGGTAGGGGCCGAGCGCATCCCCTATATCTGCTTGGCGATTACAGTAAACCTAGCGGGCGGGCAGCCTGTGTCTATGGCCAATATGCGCGACGTCTATCAGCTTGCGCAAAAGCACGGCATTAAGGTGATGATGGACGCTACGCGCTGTGTAGAGAACGCCTGCTTTATTAAGGAACGTGAGGCAGGTTATGCGGATAAGAGCATCCGCGAGATTGTGCGCGAGACGTTTAGCTATGCCGACGGCTGCACGATGTCGGGCAAGAAAGACGGCATCGTGAACATTGGCGGTTTCCTGGCGCTAAATGACGACGAGCTTTACCAAAAATCGACGGCGTTGGTAGTGGTTTACGAAGGCATGCCTTCCTACGGCGGCTTGGCCGGGCGCGATATGGAAGCAATGGCGCGTGGGTTATACGAATCTATGGATTACCACTACATTTCGCACCGCTTGGCGCAAGTGCGCTACCTCGGCGAAAAGCTCGATGCGGCCGGTATCCCAATTGTAAAGCCTATCGGTGGGCACGCAATCTTCCTTGACGCACGCAGGTTCTACCCACACATTCCGCAAGACCATTTCCCGGCGCAGACGCTAGCTGCCGAGTTATACCTAAAGTCTGGCGTGAGGAGCATGGAGCGCGGCATCGTTTCGGCCGGGCGCAACAAAGAGGGGCAGCATCACTACCCGAAGCTCGAGTTAGTGCGCCTGACAATTCCTCGCCGCGTATACACCTACAGCCACCTCGACGTAGTGGCGGAGGCGGTTATCGAC
Source organism: Selenomonadales bacterium (assembly GCA_018335585.1). Classification (NCBI taxonomy): domain Bacteria; kingdom Bacillati; phylum Bacillota; class Negativicutes; order Selenomonadales; species Selenomonadales bacterium. Next base: position 95,462 of record JAGXRZ010000023.1, on the reverse strand, counting down.
TTGTACCAGGAACGCGATACAGCGCGCGGCCTGAGGTTTGTCTACGAAGCACCGGTGCTTAGATTCTTTACCGCCCGCTTTGAACCGCTGAGCTAAGCGCCTCCGGCATACTCGTCAGCACAAGTGAGGCGGCTCGTACTTTCATTCCGTCGCCGATACGTATAGGCCCTAGGATAGTAGCGTTTGCGCCAATCAACACATTGTTGCCGATGGTGGGATGCCGTTTCCCGCGGTCTTTGCCGGTGCCGCCGAGGGTGACGCCGTGGTACATGATCACGTCGTCGCCAATCTCGGCGGTTTCACCTATTACTACGCCCATGCCGTGGTCAATAAACACCCTGCGGCCAATGCTAGCGCCCGGGTGAATCTCTATGCCGGTGAGAAAGCGCGCGAAGTGCGACAGAAGGCGCGCCAGAAAGTAGATACGCGCGCGATAGAGGGGGTGCGCCAAACGGTGAAGCCAAACAGCGTGGAGCCCGGGATAGCACAAGACTACTTCCGGCACACTTTTGGCAGCGGGATCGTGCTTAAACACGGCGGCTACGTCTTCGCTAAGGTAAGTGAACGGGTTAGGCATGGGAGTCAAACAACCCTGTGCTGAGGTAACGTTCCCCCGTATCGGGGGCCACCGTGACCACCCGCTTGCCGCGCCCTAGCTCCTGCGCTACTTGGCGTGCGGCCACTAAGGCGGCGCCGCTTGAGATGCCGGCGATAATGCCTTCTTTTCTCGCCAATAACCGCGCCATCGCGGCAGCGTCTTCATTGCTGACGGTGATTATGCGGTCGATTACGCTGCGATCTAGGATATCCGGGATAAAGCCCGGCCCAATTCCTTGGATGCGGTGCGGTGAGTGCGAACCACCGGAGAGTACCGGCGAAGCGGTCGGCTCCACGGCGACTACAACGACATTGGGTAGGCGCTGCTTTAGCACTTGCCCGACCCCGGTGATAGTGCCGCCGGTACCGACGCCGGCGACAAAGGCATCTATGCGGCCCCCAGTCTGCTCCCAGATTTCTGCGGCAGTAGTGCGGCGGTGGACCTCGGGGTTAGCGGGATTACTAAACTGCCGCAGCGATAGGTAGTGAGGATGCTCGGCGAGCAAGGCGTCGACTTGTCTGATCGCCCCAAGCATGCCTTCCGCTGCCAGAGTTAGCTTAAGTTCGGCACCGAGAGCTAAGAGCAAATGCCTGCGCTCAAGGCTCATGCTGTCGGGCATGACCAAAATCAGCCTATATCCCCGCGCGGCCGCCACCATGGCAAGCCCGATGCCGGTATTGCCGCTGGTCGGCTCAATCAACACGGTTTCAGGCGTGATAGCACCTTCCTTTTCGGCCTGTTCAATCATCGCCAACGCAATGCGGTCCTTAACACTGCCGCCGGGGTTAAAGGACTCTAATTTCACCAGTATCTCGGCGCTATTTTCATCTTGCAGGCGCCGCAGCGAGACAAGCGGGGTGCGTCCGATTAGTACGGCGACACTTGTGTTTGGTGCTGGGACATTGTTAACTTTCATGAGATTTCCCCCTAAAAATGCGGATAGCAGAAACCCGCCTCTAAGCTAGAGGCGGGTTAGACGCGGTTCCACTCTAATTAGACTCGTGCGAGTCTGTCTTAAAACGCTGTAGCGGGCGAACCCGGATGAGCCTACTGGCGCAAGCGTTCGGTCATCTGCTCGGGAGTGCATTTCCGCTCGGGTTACTTAAAGCTGCTCTCAGCCGGGTGGCAGCCTCTCTCTGGCAGTAATTGTTGAGCGTACTCTCTCCGTCGGGGCAATCTATTTGAGTTGTGGGTAAGGCGGCCGCCTTGTGTTAAAGTTTAGTCGACGTCAGCACATCTGTCAAGGCCAGCGTTGCGAAGCACTATCCAAGAAGAACCGTCCCCTTTGTTTTCGGCCCCCCTTACGGCGCTGCCTCCAAGCGCACGCGTACGTTAAGGGTAGTCGTGCCGCGCCTGACGACTAGTTCGGCTGTGCCGCCGATACCTGTCGCGGTGATGAGCTCGCGGAGCCGCTCAAAGTCCTTGATTTCATTGCCGTTGTACCTGACTATCACATCCCCTAGCCGCAGTCCTGCTCGTGCCGCCGGGCTGTTAGGCACGACCTCGATGAAGACGCCTGCGTTGACAGCTAGACCGTACTGCGCAGCAAGGCTCGGCGTGACCGTTGTTCCGCGGATTCCCATCCAAGGCCGTATTACCCGACCATGTGCGATAAGCTCGGTGATAATGGGGCGCGCTACATTAATGGGAATCGCAAAGCCCATGCCTTCTACGCCGCCGGCGGCGATTTTAGCTTGGTTAATGCCAATTATTTGCCCGCGGGCGTTGGCTAAGGCGCCCCCGGAGTTGCCGGAGTTAATGGCGGCGTCGGTCTGCACCACGCGGAAGGTCACGTCGTCCATGGTAAGCGTACGCTCTACGGCGCTAATAATCCCGGCTGTTACAGTGCGCTGAAACTCGAGCCCGAGCGGGTTGCCAATCGCCACGGCCAACTCGCCTACGACGAGCTTGTCAGAATCGCCAAACTCAGCTACAGGAAGCGGCCTGTGGGTCGCGGGGAGCTTGGTGACGTCAATGCGCAGCACCGCGAGGTCGGTGCGCTCGTCTTCCCCCACCAGGGTCGCCGGAACTTGTACATTGTCAAAAAGGACCACAAAAATCTCGGCGGCGCGGCTTACGACATGCTGATTAGTTACAATCAGCCCGCTTTGGTCAAAGATAATGCCCGAGCCCGTGCTCTGTTGTTGCTGCTGCCCAAACCAGCCCTGCACGCGCGAACGGTTGACAACACCCACGACAGTCGGCCCAACTCGCTGCGCCACCTGCGCTACCGCTCCTGCCGCTATTTGTTCGGTCAAGGGATTGGTACCCGTCAGGCTCGGCTGAACTAGGTTTGGGCTTAGCGCGCTAGGCGGATAGGGGATTAGCCTCCCAAACAGGAAAGTCGGGGCAAGATAGGCTCCCATCACCGCGCCAAGCAAAGCAGACAGCACACTTACCACTACTATCGCCAGAAACGGAGTGCGGCGACGATAGTAACGGGGCGCCTGAAACTCATAGTACTCACTCACGTGATTTCCTCCTTCTTAGCGTGGTTAACGTGATTCTAGTATACGGCCCACTTACCGCACTTTACGTAGGCAAGTGTGAAAATAGTGTGGGAAGAGGTATGCCTGTCAAATGTCGCTTGTCACTTGTCAGTTGTCGCTGTATGAAGCAAAAAGCTCCGTCCCTTTTGCTTCGCAAAGCGAAACGTGAAGCAAAAGGCTCCGTCCCTTTTGCTTCACGCGGTTGGCGCGTATATTGGTAGCGCGTACGGGACTCGAACCCGTGATTCCGCCTTGAGAGGGCGGCGTCCTGACCACTAGACTAACGCGCCGCGAAAATGGCAGGGGATGAAGGATTTGAACCTCCACAAACTGATCCAGAGTCAGTCGTCCTACCGTTAGACCAATCCCCTGTAAGCGCGTCTTGCGCACAAAAATTGTAGCACGCGAACACACCTGCGTCAATCCCGCTATCTGGCCTCGATTACGCCTGAGTGCGCGTTAATGAAAAATTCGCCGCGCGAAGTGTGAATGCGCCACACCGGCACGCCGCGCCACATTGGGTCTACCGTGTCGTAGATTGGGCTGTGAAAGCCGAAATCTACTTTCTCTACGCTTAGGGCCTGGGTGTCGCCAGCGTTTTGGCGGTGATTAACTAAGCTTAATACGGCTTCGGCGGCGGAAAGAATGCGCCGCGCACTGCCGGTTTCAAAAGAAACGCGCAGGCGAAGCATCCACATGGCCGCTACACCGTCGGACTTGACGACGAGGGTAATGTAGCCGGGAAACACAAAGGAGCCGCGAAAGCGCTGCAGGTAGTCGACGCGAAACCCGGTGGGCTCAAGTTCTGTCACGCCTGCGAAGACAAAGCCGGTTTCGCCCACGTGCTCGCGCACGAAGTCTGCCGCTTTACTGGCGGCTTCTTCTGCGGTTATCGCGCCGCCACTCCCGACAGCGGCTTGGTTTTCGTAGGAGACGAGGCCGCGCGCCGTCACGACTACTAACTGCCCGCCTAGACCGCGGTAGCTTACGGCAGATTCGCCGCCGAGCGAGCCGCCGACAGGCACACGCGCGGCGCCCTTGCCAAGCAAATCGCGCGCGATAGTTGTTATCTCGCGGTCGGAGTAGGCGGGGGTAGAGAGGAGCGCAAAGGGAGCCGTAGGCCCGCGGCGCGGCAATGTAGCGGTTAGTTCGGTGCCTTTTCCTGCGAGCACTTCTTTGATGGCCGCAAGACTTACCGGGCGGGCGGAAAGGTCAAACAGCGGCAACAGGTAAAGCTGAGCCGCCAGTACGGCGTTAAGAATGAGGAACGCTACAATGAGAATTGTCTTAGCGCGCGGCCAATCCACGCCTTTCGCCCTCCCTTCCTTATCTCGGCTTAGTAGTTAGGCGCCGCCCGGTGCCGTCAACAATGCGCCAATCGTCACCGCGCCGCGCAAAGAAGTATACGGTGTACGAAGTGGCAGGGCTTAAGCCGCTCGTTGTGCGCGTCATGGAGTAGCTAGGGCCGCCGGGACTTAGCCATTGGTCGCGGTGGACGACCTGGCCGTCGCGACGGTACTCTAGCCTAAATTCCGCGTACTGGCTGAGCGCGTGAGGCACGCCGATATCCCAGGTTGCCTGGCTGTCGGTGGAATTAATCAGCGTTATCTGGGCAGAGGGACCGGCAATAACATCGGCAGTGAAAGCATTGACTAAAAACCGTTCTTCGCCTTGCTCTACTACCCAGACGGGGTAGAGGAACTCGGTCACGTGGTCGATCTCGCGCTGGTAAAACCCTAAGTACATAGCAGTAATGAGGCGCCCGGGCGACAGGCTCTGCGCAAGCGCCCGCAGCGCACTCTCGGCACTAATAACCCTCGTCGGCGAAGCGCCATCCGTGATGGGGCTGTAAAGAGAGCGGTAATAGTAGGCGACCTCGCGCTCGTTCACGGCGACAATGAGCTGTGGCCCCCACGACACGATGGGAACAAACTTCGCAATTCCCCCTACCGTCAGCCTAGCATAGGGGCGAAACTCAAACTGCATCTGCGCGACGGCGTCGCCTCTGGCGGGCTCAATCATCGACGCGCGCAAACGCACGTGTTCGGTAAAGCCGCCGTGTTGCGCCACAAAGCTTAGGCCGCGGGTAAGCGCATGCTTGGCTTCTGCAGCGATATCTGCCTTCGGCACAAACCAACTTGTCGCTACATACTGCACGGTGCCATCGGCGTGCAGGTAGACGTGCCGCACGCCGTCGGTAAGTGAGACGCGACCGTCGCGCTCGCCGACGCGCCGCACCAGTGCAATGTCGGTAAAAAAGCTGTTGGCCAGAGCTAGGCTCGCCTGTCTTTCGTGGCTAACGAGGAGCTGCGGCCATACGCCGGGGCTATCCGGCACGTAAACCCAAGGTGCGGCGCGCGCACGCCAAGGGGAGCTGAGCTGGCGTAATTTTTGACCGGCCTGCTGTGCCGCCACCCATTCTAGCTGCCGCGACACTTCCTCGCGCACTACTGTTTCGGGGGCCGCCGGGGGCACGTTCTCCCAGACATAGAAGCGAGAGCTACCCGTATCTAAGAGGTGAACGTGGTTGCTCTGTCTGCTTAGCATAATGCGGTCTACTTTTTGCGCAGGTGAGTCGCTCTTTTGCTGTATGCCTAGCGCTTCAAGCAGCAAAGCCAGCTCGATGGGGCCGCTAAGCTTGTATTCGAGGCTACCGGCGCGAAGCGCCCGCTCCCATTCGCTTTGTGTGCCGGCACGCACCGCAGGGGTCGCCGTCGGGCTGAGCAGGCGGCGCAAATGCTCCCACGTAGCGTCAAAAACCGGGTCGCCGGGGCTAAAGGTGCGCGCGTGGGGAGAGGCATGAGCGTAGATGGCTACAGGTGCCACCACTGCCGCGAGCGGTGGCGGGGTGACGCTCTCGCGTGCGGGGGGTGGAGGAGGTACATGGTAGAGGCCTAGCCACACCTCACTGCTCATGGCGATACTCGCGACTACCAGCACGCCTAACAGCAGCGATTTAAAGGTCTCCTTCATAGATTATGACACCTGCCCGCTCTGTGGCGTATGACGCGGCAGAAAGAAGTATATCTCCGTGCCTTGGCCGGGCGTGCTCTCTAAGCCAATCCACCCGCCGTGTGCTTCGACTATCTGCTTGGCAATCGCCAGCCCAAGTCCGGTGCCGCCTAGTTCTCTGGCGCGCGCCTTGTCTACGCGATAGAAGCGCTCAAAGATGCGGGGCTGGTCTTCCTCAGGAATGCCCGGGCCTTGGTCTCTGATGCCCACACGCACCATCTCGCCTGCAGCCTTAACGGAAACAGAGATGTCACTGCTCTCGTGGGTGTACTTGATAGCGTTAGACATGATGTTGACGAGCACCTGTTCTATTTTATCGGCGTTGGCTAGAACCATGGGTACTTCTTCCGGAAAATCCGTACGGAACCTGAGATTGCGCTTTTGCGCTGAGAAAGCGAGCTTGTCGGCGACGTCTAGGATAAGCTCATCAAGCAGGGTGGGGCGCAGGGTGAGGCGAGCCTGCTGAAAATCAAGCGCGGAAAGCGTCAGCAAGTCTTTAATCAGCCTGTCCATGCGGTCTGCCTCTTCGGAAATGGTGGAGAGGAAGCTAACGGCAACATCTTTGGTGTCTAAGGCGCCGCTTAGCAGTGTTTCCGCATAGCCCTTAATGGTTGTAAGCGGGGTCTTAAGCTCGTGCGAGACGTTAGCGACAAACTCGCGCCGCATCTGCTCAAGCCTCGCCTCCTCGGTAATATCCTGCAGCACAATAATCCCCCCCGAAACCTCGCCGTCGGCGGAATGGAAAGGGGCGGCATAGGCGCGCACGGCAATTGCATATGGCGACCTGAGCTCTGTCTCGGCAACCTTGGGCCCGCTGCCCCTGAGCAATCGTGCTAAATCTCCAAGGTTCAGGACTTCAAGAATAGCGTCGGATGAAGTATCCGGGGTGATGCCAAGCATATCGCGCGCGCGAATGTTGGCGTGGATAATCTGCCCCTGCGTGTCAACCGCAATTACCCCGTTGGTCATCTGGGTAAGAATGGCTTCTAGTTTGCTTTTGTCGTTGTTGAGCTCGGTCATGGTTTTGCGCAGCTCGGCGGTGAGATAGTTAAAGACTTCGGCTAACTTGCCTATTTCGTCGCCGGATTTGACGGTTACCTCCATATCGAAGTGTCCGGCGGCCAGGCGCGCGGCTTTACTGGTGACTTCCTGCAGCGGCCGCGTGATGGTTTGGGCGGCAAAAGTACCAAGCAGCAAAGTCACGCCAATCGCCAGCAAGGTAGCATTAAGTAGCCTTTCCTGCACTTCGCGCAAAATGCTGTAGGTTTCATCGAGCGGCTCACGCACATAGACTAAAGCTACGTCATCGCGCGCCTGGCCTTGTGTGAGAATGCCGGCAAGGGGGAGGGCTAAGGTATAGAAACGCCGCCCGGTGTGGTCTTCCCAACGCGCTTCCTGCGGCTCGTTGCTGGCAAAGAACTCGACAATCGCGGGATAGTCCGGACTCTGCACAAATAAACCCCGCAGCCTCTCTGCCGTAGGGTTAAGTGACGTTGCCGCGACCTGCCCGGCGGGGCTCACCAGCAAGATAATGGCGTCTTCTTGCCGGGCGCGCAGGTTGCTTAGCAGCGTCTCAGCTAGGTCGCGGCTGTAGGGGCCGCGCCGCATTTCAATCTCTAAAACGCGTACCACGTGTGCGCCACGCGTGCGCAGCTCCGTGCGGGCCCGCTCCAAATAAAAGGCCTCGATGTTGCGCACGAGAAAGAAGCTCACGAACTGCATGGCTACGACGATTAGCAATATGTAGAGGAGCATTAGCCTCCACTTTATGCTCTGAAACATGCTAGGCCTCGCGGAAGTAGTATCCGACACCGCGACGGGTGAGGACATACTTGGCGTTAGCCGCAATGGGGTCGTCTTCGATTTTTTCGCGCAGCCGCCGAATAGTTACGTCTACGGTGCGACCGTCGCCGAAGTAGTCGTAACCCCATACTTCTTTTAGTAGGTGTTCTCTGTCAAAGACGCGACCGCGATGCAGGGCTAAATACTTAAGGAGCTCAAACTCGCGCACCGTAAGATCGATGGGAGTGTCGCCCTTACGCACCTCGTACTTGATGAGGTCGATGACGAGGCCGTCGGCAACTAGGGCAGAGGCCTCGCGTTCTTCTGCCGCGGAGATGATGTTGCTGCGCCTTAGGTGTGCCTTGACGCGGGCTACAAGTTCACGCGGGCTAAAGGGCTTGGTGATGTAATCGTCCGCGCCGAGGGCAAGTCCCTTCACTTTGTCGCTCTCTGCTCCTTTTGCGGTCAGCATCAGGATTGGGGTGTTGGTTGTACGCCTGAGCTCTCTGCAGACCTGAAAACCATCGAGCTTAGGCAACATGACGTCAAGGATGATTAGGTCAGGCAGATTGCGAATAGCCATGTCTAGGGCATCTTGGCCGTTATAGGCCAGACTTACGCTGTATTTCTCTTTTTCGAGGTTAAACTTAATAATCTCGGCAATAGGTTTTTCGTCTTCTACTACGAGGATTTTGGGATTCACGCCCCCACCCCCATGTTACGTCTTTACATAATCTATTCGCTGCTGTAGGTGACGTTTCCTTTTAGTTGTGCTTAGTTGTGCCTTAAATTTCGTGCTAACGGAAGAACCTTAGGGGATCTAGCGGCCGCCCGTTAGAGATTATCTCAAAGTGCAGATGCGGGCCAAAACTCCGGCCTGTGTTGCCGACGAGGGCTATGGTTTGGCCTTTCTCGACTTGCTCATTCTCTGTCACCAGTATTCGCGAAGCATGGGCATAAAGCGTGGCAAAGCCATTGCCGTGCTCGATGCGTACCATCATGCCGTAACCACCGTTCCAACCTGCAAAGGACACGATGCCGCTGTCGGCGGCGGTGATAGGGGTTCCTGGCGGCGCACCTATGTCCACGCCAGCGTGGAAGCCATCCCAACGCGGGCCAAACGGGGAAGTTATGCGGCCCGTAGTCGGCCAACGGAAGGCTCCGGTGCTTAGAGTGGGAGCGCTTTTTGTTCCGCGTGCCACGACTTGTGTGGTCGGGGCAGAGAGGACTACCGTGGAAAGAATCTCGCGGCTTTCTTCGGCGCCGTTGACTGTGGTGACGCGAGCGGTAAGTTGTTGCGTGCCGCTGCGGCCGGACGTGCGGATGCGACGCTCCCAGCTCCACAAGGTGTTGTCTGTGACTTGTGTAGTTTGAAAGGGGACTGCCCTGTTATATGTGATCTTTTCTACTACCTCGACTTGTAGAAAAGGCTCTGCTACTACAAGGTTAAGGGCGGTACCGATACGCAGGCGCTCCGGCACGACGGCAGGATTAGCTGCCTGCAGCACGCTCGTGCGCAGGTTATGCAGGCGCGCTATGCTCCAAAACGACTCCCCGCGCGACACCGTGTGCGTAAGGCGCCGCTCGCGCCCAAACAGCAGCACGTTCATGCCGGCCTCTTGGTCGACTAGGTTGTCGAGTTTACGATATGCTTCGCTGATACTTACTTCTTGCCGAAACCGCACCGCTTCGACGGCTCGGTTGCTGTCGGGCTTAACGAAGCGACTCTTCACCGCCGAGAGCAAGGCCTCGGCCTCTTCGCGCGAGGCTAGGGCCGCTACTTCTTGGCCATTTACGTTAATTACCGCGGCCTTTAGTCCAAACTCGACTAAAGGTTCGAGTTGTTGCCACAACTCATCGGTAGTGGAGCGGGAAAGCGTGAAGCGCAACCTGTAATCTACTTGGCTGGCGAGGCCTACATCTGTGCCAGTCTCCTGCCGCAGTTCTAGCGCACGCGCGTCTAGGCGGCTAATTATCGCTTGTTTGTCTCTAACTACGCCTAAAGCTACGCCATCTAGGCTCACTTCCCAGGCCGCAAATGCCCACGACCCTACAACCATCAGAGTACACAACGTAAGAGCAAGGCAGATCGCTATCTGCTTGCGCTGGCGTTTACTCTGCAACCTCATCACCTCTCGTATAATTTAGAACAAAACTCGCCGCAGTCGGCATGGCTCCTGCTGCGGCGAAGTGGGTGTTTATGTCGTTGGAGCGGGTGAAGGGAATCGAACCCTCGTAGCCAGCTTGGGAAGCTGGTGCTCTACCATTGAGCTACACCCGCCCGCTCCGGACATGATTATACCACAGACGCTTCGCTTGCACAAACTAACGCGCCCCGTGACTAATTAGGATCTCACCTATAGTATGCATGCCGCGTCCCATTGCTAAGTTGAGCGCCGTTACTCCTTGGAAAGTTACATTTACGTCAGCATCGAAAGTGCAGAGAATACCGGCTAGGGCCACCTGTTCGCTTAGAATGGCAATGATGAGGGAAGTTGCCCCCTCTTCATTCGTGGCGTTGGGGTCTGCGCCTTGCTCAAGCAACATGCTGGCCATGTCAAAGCGACCTTCTTGCACGGCGATCATGAGGGCGGTGAAGCCTCCCTCCATGCGGGCCTCGATGTTTGCGTTGCGCTTTAGCAGGAGCTCCGCCGCGCTGACGTGCGTCAGTTCACCTGCCTGGGCGGCGAGAATTAAGGGAGTAGCGCCGTTTGGCAGGGCTATGTCAGGGTCTGCTCCGCCGTCAAGCAAGGCTTCCACCGTGTAAAAGTTGGCAGTTAGCATTGAGAGCAGGAGCGGTGTTGACCCGTGGTTGTGCTTGGCATTAACGTCAGCGCCGCGCTCAAGCAAACGCTTGACCATCTCGGAGTTGCCGTGCACGGCCGCTAAGTGAAGTGCCGTCCAGCCATCCTTGCCGCGCTGGTCAACCGGAACGCCGAGTGAAAGGAAGTAATCCACCAGCTCAGCCTGGTTGGCTTCAGCCGCCACGATGATAGGAGTGTAACCGTGTTCGTCATGGGTGTCCGTCCGCATGCCGGCATTAAGGTACAGCTTGACGTGCTCAAGATTGCCCGCACGCACGGCATTCATAAACGCTTCTGCGCTAAAGGGCAGCCGATTGCGCCACAACGCCCAGCGCCCGAGCGGAGCACATGCACTAGTAGCGACCATCGCGACTAGCAGTAGACACACAAGCACAGCTCTTCTTCGCATGCTTGATTCCTCCTTTTGTTTGGGTAGTTCGTGGGGACGAGGGGCTGCTGGCTCCTAGTAGAGTAGGGTGCCTAGTGCCCAGTGCTCAGCGGAGCACTCCTCCAAGTTCATGTTTGACGATTCCTGATTCATGATTGCGCGCTGGCGGCTCAAGCGACAAGGGACAAGCGACAACGGACAACCACTATATTTCTATTCGCCGCACAAAAGAAAAATCCTTTGACGCAAAAGACGCAGTTCTGTGGTGAAAAATAGAAAAATCCTCAGCGGTGCCGCTGAGGACGATTTGCGCCATATGGAGCCGGTAGCGGGATTTGAACCCGCGGCCTGCTGATTACGAATCAGCTGCTCTACCACTGAGCTACACCGGCAGAGATACCCAGAAGCGACGCTTCTGGGTTAAAGTTCGATGGCGGAGCTGACGGGAATCGAACCCGCGGTCTCCGGCGTGACAGGCCGGCATGTTAACCGCTACACTACAGCTCCGAGTGGTGACCCCAACGGGATTCGAACCCGTGTCGCCAGCGTGAAAGGCTGGTGTGTTAAACCGCTTCACTATGGGGCCGCCAGACATCTATAAATATTACAGCACGCATGCGCATGTGTCAATGCTATAAATTTGGCGCCGCGCTTTCAAAACGGCCAAAATCCTTGCGAAAGGTAAGCGGCACCTGGCCTGTCGGGCCATTGCGATGTTTGCCTAAGATTACTTCGATGGGGCCGGAACCGTCAGCTGCGCCGGGCGGCAAATCGTGCTTTTGGTAGTCCTCGCGGTAAAGAAACATGACGAGGTCGGCGGCTTGCTCGATTTCGCCTGATTCGCGCAAGTCGGAGAGATTTGGGCGACGGTCGCTGCGCTGCTCTGAGGCACGGCTAAGCTGAGCTAAAGCCATAACCGGCACTTCTAGCTCGCGCGCTAGCGCTTTTAGCGTGCGCGTAATCTCAGCGACTTCCTGCTGTCGGTTTTCAAAGCGCTGCGGGTACCGCAGGAGTTGCAGATAGTCGACAATAATCAGCCCGATTTCTTCGTTTAACTTGAGTCGCCGCGCTTTGCTGCGCATTTCCATTACGGAGAGGGCAGGGGTGTCATCGATAAAGATCTTGGCATTGTTTAGCTCGCGAAAGCCTGTCGCAATCCGCTCCCAATCCTTTTCCCCGAGGGTGCCGTTGCGCACAGCTTCGGAGCGCACTTCGCTTTCCGCGCATAACATGCGGATGGCTAATTGCTCTTTGGGCATTTCTAAGCTAAAGAAGGCGATAGGTACTTTGTGGCGCATGGAGGCATTTAGCGACATGTTCAGCGCGAGCGCAGTCTTACCGACGGACGGGCGCGCCGCCAGGATAACCAGGTCGCCTTTTTGGAAGCCGTGCGTAATGCGGTCGAGGTCTTTGTAGCCGGACGGCACTCCATTTACGGCCCCGCCGGGCGACCGATTGACGTTGATTTGGTCATATACGTCATGCAGGATGCTCACGAGAGGAGTGAAGTCGCGCGAGTCTCGCTGCTGCGCTAGCTTAAAGATGCGCTGCTCAGCCGCATCTAGGAGCGCCGTAGTCTCGCTTGCACCGCCAAGAGCAGAAGCTGCTATCTCGTTTCCGGCGGTAATCAGCTGCCGCAGGAGGTACTTCTCGTGGATAATCTTAGCATAGGACGGCGCGTTGCTGACGACGGGCGTAGCCTCTAGGAGCCCGGTAAGGTAGTTAAGGCCGCCGCAGTCTTCAAGCTTGCCGGCCTTGTTGAGTCTGTCCGCGACAGTGATTAGGTCTATGGGGACATTCTCCATGTAGAGGTCAAGCATGACCTGAAAAGTTGCGCGGTTCGCCTCGCGGTAAAAGTGCGCGGGCTGCAGCGTAATCGCAAGCGAAATAATCGCGTCCGGGTCAAGGAAAATGGCGCCTAAAACAGACTGCTCGGCCTCTAGGTGATAAGGCGGGGTTCTTGGCTCGGCCATAAGCTACTCCGCAACCACGTCAAGCGTAAGTTTTGCGCTAATCTCCTGATAGACCTTGACCTCGATAGTGAATCTTCCCGCGGCCTTAATCGGCTCCTTGAGCTCAATCCGGCGCTTGTCAATCGTAATGCCGTGTGCCGCAAGGCTAGCCGCAATGTCTGCCGCCGTGACGGAGCCAAACAGGCGACCGCCGTCGCCGACCCTAGCCGGAATGCGTAGCTCGGTGGCTGCAAGCTTGGCGGCTAGCGCCTGGGCCGATGTAATCTCCCGCGATTTCTTGCGGTCTTGCGCCTGCTTCTCTTGGGTAAGCGCCTTGGTCGCGCCTTCTGTAGCTAGGACTGCGAGTCCACGGGGCAGGAGGTAGTTGCGGGCGTAGCCCTCACTTACTTCGACTGCCTGTCCTCTCTTGCCAAGTTCTTTAATATCTTTAGATAAAATAACTTTCACGCGTAATCCCCCTACTCGTGAATTTGTGTACCCAGTTAATTTGTCTCGCCATGCAAATCTAGTGAAATTGCCGGAAGAAAAATTTACTTAATCCGTCTGGCTGCGAAGTGCTCCCCTAGGGTGGAGAGGTCGTGATACCACTCCTCTAGCTCATGCCCTTCGGAGGCGTTGTGTAGCGCCCTGCGCTCAACCGCAGCTTCTAGCTTCGAAAAGCTAATGCCGAGGCGCCGCCCAAGTAAATAGCAGGACATTATCACTCCGGCTAAAGCCGAAGAAACGGCCTCGTCGCGACCTTTAGGCAACTGCCGAAAGACCTGTGCGACACCGCTCACTAGTTCCGTCTTAAGCCACTCGATCATGCGAATGCTGCGCCCAATCTCTAGGTCGCGTCCCGGCCCTGTATCCTGCATCGACATCCACCTCGCTTAGATTGCTATTTCTCTAGAGGGCGCAGTTCTCCTTCTCTGCCACTCGCGAAATCTGGGAATTGCAGAGACAATGAAGGGGCTCACCCCAAGAGAGTGGGGAGCCCCGACATGGACGCGGAAGTTCTGGCCAGAGGCTATTTACTCGATGGTATAGGGAAGCAGCGCAATGTTACGTGCGCGCTTAACAGCCTCGGTCATCAGGCGCTGGTGCTTAGCACAGTTGCCGGATATCCGCCGCGGCAAAATCTTGCCGCGCTCGGTAATAAAGCGGCGTAGCTTATCGATTTCCTTGTACTCAATGGCTACGGCCTTATCTACGCAGAAATTACACACGCGCTTTTTGGGCTTACGAGTGCGTTTGCGCAAGAAAAATTCCTCCTTCTTCAGAGCTAGAACGGCAAGTCTTCGTCATCTAGGTTAACTTCTTTGGCTACTTCGTCATAGTCATGTGACTTTTCACCCTGTGGACTTCCCTCACGGCTCGCCGATTCGAGAAAACGAACTTGGTCGGCTACGACCTCAGCGTAGGTGCGCTTCTGCCCGTCTTTCTCGTACGAATTGATGTTAAGCCTGCCTACGATTGCGACCAGTCGCCCTTTTTTGAGGTACTGCGCGCATATTTCAGCTTGCTTATCCCACACCGTGATGTTAATGAAGTCTGTTCCGCTGTTCTTGCCACCCCTATCCACCGCCAGCCCAAACTTTGCTACGGCCTTTCCGGTGGTAGGCGTAAAGCGGAGCTCAGGGTCCCGTGTAAGCCTGCCAATAAGTATAACCTTGTTTAACATTCTTACCGCCTCCGATTGAGTTTCTAAACTTCACATCTATTCGTCTAGGCGAAACACAACATAGCGAACGACATCCTCGGAAATGCGAAATTGCCGCTCTAGCTCTTTGGCTGCGGCGGGCTCTGCCGTGAAGTTTACCAAGAAATAGTACCCTTCACGCTGCTTATTCACCTCGTAGGCTAAACGGCGCTTGCCCCATTCGGCGAGCTTGTCAATCTGACCTCCGTTATTGGTGATAGCTGCGGTAAAGCGTTCAACCTTCTCCGGCAGCTGCTCTTTGTTGAGCCCGATGTTCAGGATGAACATACTCTCGTACTTGCGCATTGCTGCACCTCCTCCCCTTGGACATAAGGCTCCATGTCAATGCATGGAGCAGGGTTGCAAGAACAATTAATTATAGCAGGGGGACAAGCAGCAAGCAAGGAAAATGAGCTGTTGTGGTAGAGCTGTCGCTTGTCCCTTGTCGCTTGTCGCTTGGGGAAACGGAGGGCTGTCAGCGCTCAGCGGGATTAGGCTTTAGGCTTTAGGCTTTAGGCGTTAGAAGTGCCGTAAGCTGTAAGCCGTGAGCCCGTTCTACGGAGCACGGAGCACGGAGCACGGAGCACGCTCCATCTGCTAGCAGCCAGGAGCTAGGAGCCAGCATCCCCCATCGTCTTAATTACTTTCTTAATATCTCTTTCGAGCTTGACGCGGGGGAGCATTACGCTGTGGCCGCACTTTAAGCACTTAATGCGAAAGTCCATACCCGTGCGCAGCACTTCCCACTGCACGCCACCGCAGGGATGCCCTTTCTTTAGCTCGAGCACATCGCCTACAAATAGCTTCATCGGCATGGGGCAACCCTCCTCACTATCCCGTCTAGTCGTCAATCATGCGGGGATTAGCCGTCTCTTGGGGCATAAGCACCGTGCGCGGATAGGGCGTGTGGATACCTTCGCGGTCAAAGGCGAGCTTGACGCGCCGCCTAATTTCCCGCTCGACGTCCCACTGTCGCATGGGCTCTGTGCGCGCCCACAGGCGAAAGACGACTGCGGCTTCAGTGATGTCTACAATCCCTAAAACTAGCGGCCCTTCTACCACCGCCGGGGTGTCTTGAGCCACCTCTGTAGCTACCGCCTCGAGAATTTGCCGCACGCGCTCGGGGTTTTCCTCGTGTGCAACTCTGATGTCGACCATGGCCCTCAGGTAACCGCGGTTGTGGTTACTGACTTTGTCGATAGTGCCATTGGGGACAATATGCAGCACACCGCTAAAATCGCGCAGTCTGGTGACGCGCAACCCAACTTCCTCAACAACTCCGGCTACGCCTACCGCTTCAATGTAGTCGCCGACGGCAAACTGGTCTTCAAAGAGAATAAAGAACCCGGTTAAAACGTCTCGCACTAGGTTCTGTGCGCCAAAGCCTACAGCTAAGCCGACAATGCCGGCGCTGGCAATAATCGAAGCGGTGGGAACACCTAAGGCTTCAATGACGGTAATGGCGACAAAAAAGTAAATGGCATAGCGCAACACGCTCTTTAGCAGGGCCTCTAAGGTCTTGGCTTTGCGCATGTCTAGCTTTAGACCCGTGTTCTTGCCGCTAAAGAGCCTCGTAATCAAGGCGGTGCCTAGCCGCATAGCCAGTAAGGCCGCGCCAAGCATGATGGTCACCCGCAAGAGAATTACAATGAGCGGCATAAAGGGCAGCAAAACCGGAAACTGCCGCAAATAATCTTCTAGCGGTCCGAGCATAACGCGCTCCTCCTATTCAACCGGCAAGTAGGGTTCGCCGAGCTTCTCCGGCATGCGGTAGGCGCCCGCAAAGGGCACTTGCGCTGTGTCGAGCATTGTCTTCACCCGGGCAAAGTCGTCTCGCCGCACAAGAAGACTAAGCCCGCAGCTTAGGGTAAGTTCGCGCGGGGGAGGAAGCAGTTCGTGCCACACCCGCTGCTCAAGTAGCGCGCTTTCTGCGGCAAGCGCATGGTGTGTCGTGGCAAATATGAGTAAGATCCGCACATGCACACTCCTAAGTCAGAGGCGATATAGGTTCAGGTAATGAAGTATGGCGAGTAGCACATCGGCAAGTCGCGAATGCCGGAGATGCTCTACTAGCATTGGTGGGAGTAAGCCTGTAATAACTAGCGGTGCTACTATGGCTACCAGTATAGCACATACGGCGATGCTCTGCGCTAACCCTAAGGCTAGGCCCAGTACCCGACTGCCGCGTGCGAGCGATGGCGGCAGTGCCCGCACGACGCGGATGCTCACAAAGTTGAGTAGCCATCTAATCACCAAAAAGAGCGCGATAAAGCACGCCAAGTTAAGCATGGCTGTAGCTACGACGCGGCGCGCAGCTAAACTCATTGCCTCTACATCGGCGGTAATGTCTCGCAGCCAGGCCTTACGGATGGCTGCCGCGATTGTTTCCGGTAGTTCTGCCTCCGTGAGCCACATTAGTCCCCGCGCAACCTCTGTGCCGGGCCCGGCGGGCAGCGAAATCACTACATCAAGGAAGCCCTCGACTCGCGTCGGGATAGCAGTCGTTCCCAAGAACCCCACGGCATACTGATGCAGGAGCAATGCCACCAAAAAAGCTGTGATGTTTTTCGTCAGCCGCGAGGCGTGCTTTCTGTCTTTGGCGAGCTTTGGCTTTAGAATAGCGAGCGCTATGACCCCTACCAGCAAAAGGTCAATCAGGCTCACTATGTTCAGTCCCCCCTAACCTGTACGACCTGACCATCGCCCTTAATGATGAGATAATGTGCCCCGTCAAGTGATGCCACACGGTACGCTTCCTGCCACGTGTGCTGCAGGCTCCACTTTGGCTCGCCGGTGTGGCTGCTGAGGGTGGCGCTTGTCGTGGTACCTATGAATATGTCGCGCGACTCCGGTGCAGTACTGAGCGCCACAATCGGCTGGCGACTGCGATGCTCAAACGCTACTTTGCCGTCTTCTCCTAGAACTACAGCGCGATACTCGGGCCTAAAATTGAGCAGCGACCTGCGCAAAACACTAAAGACGACATGCTGCCCTAAAGATGCTAAGTTCTCGACGGCTCCTCCGGCATCATGCCGCAGTGTTAGCCGCCCTTGCCGGTCAAAGAAATGTATGCTGTTGCCGGCGGTAACCGCCACGCCTGCGCCGTCAGCACGCACGGCCAAATACCCCGGGCGTTCGTCGAGATTATGCGCAAACAGCTTTTCTCCGTGGCGACTGTAGACGGTAAGGCTTCCCGTCACATTGGAGGCAAAGCTTAAGGACAAAAGGGCAACGGTATTGCCGTTTTGTGACTGCTTAACGGCTAACGGCTGCTGCTCCGATAGGCTGTGCCGCCAAGCTAGGTGCCCAAGCGCTGAATAGAACGCGACCTCCGTGCGCAGTGAGAGAGGGTCGACTTCGGGCACGGTAAAGGCCACGAACACTTCGCCTGTCTGGTTAATGGACAATGCCTGTAGCGAACCAGGGGAAGTTACTGCCAAGACCAACTTCTGGCGCGCGTGATAAACGTAAAACCTCTGTTGTCCCACTTCGCCTACGACGATGTATCGCCCACTCGACGCGACAAGTGCGTTGTCCACCGGCACAGTCTCAGCCCACTGCTCGTCACCTAGAGCATTAAGAAACCGCACCACCGTGCGCGTGCCTTCTCTGTGGACGGCCCAAACGCCGGTTTGGGCGCTGGCAATAAAGAGCGGCTGCCCGTGCGCTCTGGTATCGATGAGGGAGACGACCGGCGCCTCGTTGTTCGGGGAGGCCTGTTCGGGGGGAAAGGGATTGACTCCCGGACGCAACAAAAAGATGCTACTCATCCCTAACAAAAGCAGAAAGAAGACAACCCACAAGTATGGCTTCTCTGTACGTCTAGGCTCCTCCTCGTCCCACACTCTGATTACCCCCTATATCTCAATTACAGACCCTGCATACACCACCTCTGTCCCCCATATACTACGATAAACGCAAGGGGGAGGGGGTGGCCGAGTGGGTTCCTTCGGTTCGGTCTGGGCGAACCTGCGCTCCACGGAAACTCGAGTTCACGTAGACTCGCACGGCGCGCGACAGACAATACAGAAGGCCCTGTTGCACGTAGTAGATAGCCAGAGGGGCGCGCCTACGCTCATCGTCGTATGTATAGGCACGGACCGCTCCACCGGCGACGCGCTCGGCCCGATTATCGGCACACTGCTTAAGGACAAAAAACCTCCCGGCTTATGCGTTTACGGCACACTTGAACAGCCGGTGCATGCCATCAACCTGCACGAAGTAACCGCCCCCTTAAGCGTTAGACACAGCAACGCCTTCGTGCTGGCCGTGGATGCCTGCTTAGGCAAATCGGAGAACATCGGTGTAATTACCGTAGGCCAAGGGAGTCTCAGACCCGGGGCCGGGGTAAACAAGGAGCTCCCCGCCGTGGGGGACGCCTACATTACCGGGGTAGTCAATGTAGGCGGATTTATGGAGTATTTTGTCCTACAAAACACCCGCCTCTACCTCGTATACCGTCTGGCCCAGACGATAGCCGACGGCATACTGGCGTTTGCCTCCGCGTGGGAGTCAAAACGCACCTGTTCTATGTAGTTCTATCTAGGCTGAGGCAGCAGCATATCGATTTGTTCGCCCGTAACTACAAACTCCTGCGGCAGTCGACCTACCAGTTCCCCGTCGGCTTGTGCCGCGAGCGTGTGCGGCGAACTGAGTTTTACGCGTTTGGCCCGCCGGAACTCCACCGCCGGGTGAGAGACGTGGTCGCCGGTCATCACGCGCGGCAGGACACGGAGCAGCCCCAACTTGGAAGTCTCGTGGATAATATAGACATCGAGCAAACCGTCGTCTACTGCCGCGGTGGGTGCTATCATAAACCCACCCCCAAAGTAACGGGCATTAGCCACGGCCACCATCCATACTTTGGTGGAAATGCGCTGCTCGTCAAGCTCAATAGCCATCTCGCGCGGCGAAAACACCGCTAACTGGCGCAAAATAGAGGCGATGTACGCGGTAGCCCCCGAGAAATAGCGTTTGCCCCATACGTTGGCCATGTGTCCTACCTCGGCATCGAAACCCGCGCCGGCGACATTGATAAAGTACCGCCCGTCGGCGCGGCACAAATCCACGGGGCGGGTATGGCCTTCGGCCAACACACGACATGCCTTGCTAACCTCCCCGTTCTTTAGGCCGAATGTGCGCCCAAAGTCGTTGCCGGAGCCGGCAGGTATAAAGCCGAGTGTGGCCTTAGAACCGGCCAGTCCGTTAACTACTTCGTTTAGGGTGCCGTCGCCGCCCATGGAGACCACGACGCCAAAGCCCTCGCGCACGGCTTGGCGTGCCAGATCCTCCCCATGCCCACGTTTCTCGGTAAAAAAGCTCTTTACTTTGACGTTGTATTGTTCTAGGGCGGCTGTCACTTCAGGATATTTTCGCCGACACTTGCCGTAGCCGGCGGTGAGGTTTACAATTAGGGCTATTTCCTGCACGTAGCATCCTCCAAAACATCAGGGCCCAAAGCGCGCGGCTTTGGGCTCTCTGCTACTCTTTTTTCGCTGGCGCCGTGGTTTGCGCTTCGGCGGTATGCATGCGACATTGTCCCTGGAAGATGGCCCCGTCCGCTATGACAACCTTGCCAACCTCTATGTCGCCGTACACCTTGCCCGTGGCCGAGATTTCCAGTATGCCGGAGGTTTTTATGCCGCCCCTGACGGTACCCGCCACCTGCAGGTTGCGCGCCTCTACAGCAGAGACGACTAACCCGCCCTCGCCGACGACTACATCGCCGGAGCTCGTAATCTTACCCTCGCACTTGCCATCTATGCGCAGAGTGCCCTTAATTTCCAAGTCGCCTGTAAAGACTGTCCCTGCACCAATAATCGTGTCTACTCGGTCATTAATCCGTTCGTCTCTAATGTCTGCGCGCTGCTTAGGTTGCCCGAACAGAACGTTCACCTGCCCTCTGGTAAAAATCGCGTGGGATTAACAGGCTGGCCGTTGACCCGCACTTCGTAATGCAAATGCGGCGCGGTAGAGCGGCCTGTGCTCCCTACTAGCCCAATTGCCTGGCCCTTTGTCACCTGCTGCCCGACCCGCACATTAATGCGGTGCAGGTGGGCGTAGACCGTGCTCATACCAAAACCGTGGTCGATAAATATGGCGTTGCCATAGCCCCCGTTCCATCCCGCAACGCGCACAACACCGTTGGCAGCGGCAAAGACAGAGGTGCCGCGCGGGGCAGCGATATCTACCCCTTCGTGTAGTTCCCACGAGCCGCCAAAAGGTGAGCGCCTGCGGCCAAAGCCTGAGGTGAGTTCGCCGTTTGTAGGCCAAAGGGACGGGGTGGCGGCCTCGCGTTTGCGCTGCAACTCGACCTTGCGTTCTAGGTCTTGCAGGCTGTCTTCGGTCTCAGGGATGGCTTCCTTGATTTCCTCGATGCTCTGCTGCGTGCGAATAATTGTGGCTGCTAAGCTCGTACCCCGGCTAGCTGTGCTGAGGCGCGCCTCGCGCGTGGCGCTCTGGTTTTCTGTCGGGCGAGTTACGGCAGAGGCTTGCGCTGCAGGGGTAAGGCGCATCATCGTACGAATGGAGCTATCTAGCGCCTGAATCTCGGCTAGCTGCCCTTGTAGCTCTGTAGTCTGACGCGCGAGAAACAAAATATGCTCCTGCTGTTGGCGGTTTTCGGCCAACAGGCCATGGTAATTTGCCAGCTGTAGCTTGGTCTGGCGCAAAGAATAGACAAGGCTAATGGAACTAATCAAAAGTACAATGAGGGCAATGCCCGCCCATTGCACCCACCGCTGTGACAGACGAAAGGCGTACGGCTCATCGCTGCCGTGGGGGATAATCATGATGGTGAATTCTTGCCCTAGCCCAGAACTTGGACCTTTTGGTTTAGGGTGCAATACCACCACTCCTTTCTTATCGCAGGAAGTAACATTCGCCGTCGCGGCTGCAAATCCTCCCGAATATCACAATTTGATTACATTTTTTTAGCGTGAGCTTTGCCCTTGGCCTGTGCTACTGCTGCCATCTCTTCGCTGCTCAACGGGAAAGTGGACTGCCCCGCCACGATGGGCTTGGCATATACCCTGGCCTCTGCTCGGCCGTAGAGGGAACTCATGACTACGCCACTCCCAGAAGCGTCCAGCAGAGCGAGCGCAAAGCTCATTTCGCCACCGGTGTCCGAAAAAGCGTTAAAGCGCACTAGACCTACCTGCTGTACGGCGAAAGGCAGTCTTTGCTCAAGCTCGCGCAAGTGCCTCGCGTGCCCCTCTGTGTCTGACTCTAAGCGTGACGTGCGTTCACCTAAGCGCATGAGCAATGCTTCGAGGTTCCCGCCTGTCGTACCTACCATAAACGCGCGGTACATGCGCCTCGCTGCCTTTAATTCACGTATGGCGTACACAGACAGCGCTATTGCGAAAATCGCTAGGAGTAAGACTGCGAGCACAGCGAACTCGGTTGCGGTCAGATAATTCAAGAATATTCCCCCTAGCAAAGTCTATGGTCAGCAAACAAGTCTAGACTAGTCCACGCGGCCGCGCGCGGTGACCGGCCATACTTCGTCGCTCTCCGCTAAGTGCAGGTTGTCGGCAAGGTTAACTGCCACGCAGGCATGGTTAGGGATAACCTTGAGCTCTGTGCCTATAGCTGGGACGGCCTGCGCGCTTACTACCACTCCGTGCTCTTCAGAGAGACGCTCAATCGTCAGCTCGGGATGCTCTAGGATAGTGCCAAAGCCGGTGACAATGCTCATCCCATGGGCACCCTTATCTAGCCCCAACACTTTGCTGCCGGCATCGATGACACAGCGGTGGTCTGTCGGCCTGCTAACGACTGTAGCCTGCACAGAGAGAGCACATGCCGACAACGGAACTACCCCGAGACCTACTTGAATGGCGTCATAAAAGACGTAATTGCCAGGCCTTATCTCGGTGATGCCCGGTATTTTGAGATTGTGTCGTGCAGTAGGGGTAGAGCCTGTGCTGACGACTTCGAGCACAATGCCGTGACGCTTTAGGTCACGTGCGAGATCAGCCATAACTTGCGCTTCTTCTAAGCCTATAGCTTCCACGCGGTCAGGCGACGCGCCGTAGGCATGACCGGCGTGCGTAAAGATGCCTTTTAGGCAGAGCGATGGCAGTTCGCGCAGTGCGCGCGCAAGGTCGTAGACGGCCTGCGGAGGCACACCGCAGCGCTTGAGACCTGTATCGACTTCGATTAGTACGTCTAGCGGCCGCGCGGGGTCAAAGTGCTCCGCCATGTGGCGAGCGGCGAAGTAATCGTCGACAGCCACCGATACCTTAACACGTTTCGCTAGATTCGCCAAGCGAGTCAGTTTGTCCTGACCGATCAGCGGATAAGCAATGAAGATGTCCGTCGCGCCGCAGTCAGCCATGGCCGTGGCCTCGCCTAGCTTCGCAACCGTAATGCCTATGGCGCCGGCCGCGAGCTGCCTGTGCATTATTTGGCCGCATTTGTGCGCCTTAATATGCGGCCGCAGCTTAACCTGTGCCAAGTCGGCGGCTGCCTGCATGGCGCAGATGTTTTTTTCTAACTGCTCTTTGTCTAGGACCAAGCGAGGCGTAGACATTCACGCCATTCCTTTCCATAAGCGTTGTCGGATATTGTCTTAACGGCGGTGCCACACTACGGATGATAGTTGGCCGAAACCGAGGTGAAGACGATTTTGACCACACCCCAGACCATCTACTTAATTGCCGTAACCATGTACTTCGTGCTTTTTCTCATGTTTTGCCGATTCTTTTTGTGGAAACGATACAGCGAGGGCCGTTACTGGCGCGTCAGGCCAAAACTTAGTCAAGCCGATATCACAGCGCTCGCCGTGAAGCAGCAAAAAGACATTCCTTTCTTCTCTATCTTAGTGCCTGCGCGCAACGAAGCACAAGTAATTGAGAAAACCGTGAAGCACATGCTAGGGCTTAATTATCCCAAAAACGCTTACGAAATAATAGTAGTCACAGACGAAAAGGAGGCCCTAGAAAGTGCGCGCGTGCGCCCACTGGTAGTACGGGAGACGCTAGCCTTTTTGCGCGGGAAGCCTCCGGATGATGCTAGACGTGCCCAGGTGCGCACGCTCGCCCTCGGAGTGTTGAGTGAGCTGGCTCTACGGGAGTATCGCACGCGTGACTTGCGCGACCACGCCTGGCTTACGCCATTGGTCTTAACGCAGGGCGACTTGGGACGTTGTCGGGACATCATTGCGGCACTCTCAAACGACTTGGTCGCAACGCGCGGCCGCCTGAGCATGGGCAAGATATACTGTCTGCTGCGGCGCGCCTTCCCGGAGTGTGACGACAAGGAAATTGCCCGCCTGTACCCTAACTACTTGTGCTTAACTTTGCCGGTAGTGGCCGCCTACGCCAAGCTATGCGGCGAGCGAGACGAGCGTCTGCTGCGTTCGGTGTTCACTTTCACTACTAAGGCCAATCATCGCGTTACACAGGACTTGCTGTCGCGTTTTACCGCACTGATTACCGCAGATATGTTAACTTACCTAAAGGCGTCGTTAGAACAAGGGGAGGGGGAGGAGCTGTGCGTGCGGCTTGCTGCGTGGTGTTTTCCGACCACGCAAGACGTGCTTGCGCGCGTAGGGAGCGAACTCCCGGCCGATGCCCCGCAGTTTAAGCATGTTACCGTGCCCTTTGACTACGACGGGCATTGCCCCGGGAGGTTGACCGGGACCGCTGTCCCTTCCACAAAAGGGCGGGCACTAAACTACGCGTTGGCTAGCAGCATCTCAGAGAAAACTACTATCTGCGGCTTTTACGATGCCGAGAGCCGGCCGGCGCCCGACGTGTTACTTTATGTGGCGCACAAGAAACTTAGTGACAGCAGCACTGCCATTTGGCAGGGGCCTGTTTTTCAGGTGCGCAATTTCTACGAGATGGGGGCGTTCAGTAAGATTGCCTCGCTCTATCAAGCGGTAGCGCACGACTGGTACTTACCTGTAGTCTTTCGCAGGCTGCCCTTTGCGGGGGGCACCAATCTGTACGTGGACTACGCCCTCCTCGTCGAACTTAAGGGGTACGACCACCAAATCCTTACCGAAGACCTAGAACTCGGCACCCGCGCCTACCTTACCACCGGCGCCTGGCCCGAGTACCTGCCTTACGCAAGCAGCGAACAAACGCCGCCGCACTTTCAGTCATTCTATAAACAGCGGCTGCGTTGGGGCACCGGTCATCTGCAGATCTTAGATAAAATCCGCCTTACAGAAGGGTGCAAAGCGGAGCGCAAGGCGAAGCTGCTCCGCCAGCTGACGCTCAAAGGCCCTGTGGAATGGACGTTCTACCAAGCGGTTACCCTTCTGCCGCCGACCATGCTGCTCTTGTATTGGACGGGGAATGTAGACCCGACGGTGCTACCGGACGTCGTGCGCATGCTGCTACATGTGCTAAGCCTAGTGTACGTGACCTTTACCTTTTATGCCTTTTACCGGTACTACACCCACATCGACCGCACCGGGCGGCCATTAACGTGGTATGGCCATGTAGGCGTGGCTATGGAGCTGTGCTTTCTGCCGTTTGCCGCATTTTTCTTTCCTGTGCCCTATACCAGTGCCATGGTACTAAAAGCGATGGGGAAACACCCCACCGCTTGGACCAAGACGCCGCGGACGAGTGAGTAGGGGAGTTATAGAGCCCTTTCCCAGCAGTTCATGATTCACGATTCCTGATTCATGATTACCCGCGGTTCACTGCTCAAAGCTCAAAGCCCGCCCCTACTCCTCGTCTAGGGCCTGCTGATGGAACGCCGCAAGCTTCTTCTCGACTAGTCGGAAGATAGAGCCTTCTGTGTATTCACCTGTGCTGTCGCGCTCGCCTGCGGGCATGCCGGTTAACGCTTCGATGCCCTCTTCGATGGTCCGTACAGCGTAGATGTGAAAGTTACCGGCTTTGACCGCCTCCAGAACTTCGCTGTGCAACATGAGTTGTCGCTTGTTTTGGACGGGGATAAGTACTCCTTGTTCGCCGGTCAAGCCTTGTTTTTGGCACAAGCGGTAGAACCCCTCGATTTTTTCGTTGACGCCGCCTATCGGC
This sequence comes from Selenomonadales bacterium, assembly GCA_018335585.1. Taxonomy (NCBI): domain Bacteria; kingdom Bacillati; phylum Bacillota; class Negativicutes; order Selenomonadales; species Selenomonadales bacterium. Next base: position 69,729 of record JAGXRZ010000023.1, on the reverse strand, counting down.
TGGATTTCGCCTTTTTGGTTGACCGAGCCGGTGACAGCTATACCTTGCTTAAGCGGCACGTCGGCAAGGCTTGACAACAAGGCGTAAAGCTCGGCACTTGAGGCGCTGTCGCCGTCCACGCCGTCATAGGATTGCTCGAAGCACAGTGTAGCCGTAAGCGTGAGGGGGAACTTCTGCGCAAACTTAGCGCCTAAGTAGCCGCCAATAATCAGTACGCCTTTGTTGTGTATGCGTCCGCTTAGCTGGGCTTCTTTCTCGATGTTGATAACGCCCTTCTTGCCGGTAAAGGTGTTAACGGTTATGCGCGCCGGCTTGCCGAAAGAGTAGTCGCCCATGTTCAGCACTGCCAAGCCGTTTATCTGCCCGACCGCTACGCCCTGCACGTCCATGAGATACGTGCCGTCGGCAAAGAGCTCGTGAATCTTCTGTTCGTATTTGTCGGCGCGGTAGCGCTTTTCGCTCAGGGTTTTGGTGATATGGCGTTCTTCTACGAGGGTTGCCCCTTCAAGGGAGGCCCAGGAATTTGCCTCGGCTAGAAGCTCCACGATGTCGTTAAAGCGCGTGCTGAGCTTGCTTTGGTTTCCGGCGAGGCGTGAGCTGTAATCTATTACGGCTGCTACCGCCGCGCGGTGGAAGTTGTGCAGCCCCCTGTCGCGGCAGTGCCGGCTAATAAACGCGGCCATCTTAAGGATGTTCTCGTCTTCTCGCGTCATCTCGGTTTCGAAATCCACTTTGATCTTAAAGAGCTTGCGGAAGTCCTCATCATAACGATAGAGCAGCATGTAGATATCGTAGCTGCCAATAAGAATAACTTTTACGTCAAGCGGGATAGGCTGTGGCCTTAACCCGGTGATAACACCGCTGCTGCCGTCAGGGACGTTCTCGACTCGAACCTGCTTGTTCTTTACGGCGCGCTTTAAGGCCTTCCAGGAGTGTGCATTGCTGAAAAGGTCTTCGGCCTGCACGATTAAGTAGCCGCCGTTAGCGCGGTGTAATGAGCCGGCCTTCACTTTGGTTAAGTTCGTAATGAGCGTGCCCATGCTTGGCTGAAACTCAATCATACCGAACATGTTGTAGTAGCTCGCGTTAGTCTCAAACACCACTGGGGCTCCCTGAACTTGGCCGTTGTCCACGAACAAGTTAACCTTGTACTTTATATCCCAGCCCTCTTTGTTTTGAGCGCGCATGGCAGCGGCTCTATCCTCGTCCTGCTGCCCGTCATCAGGGTAGAAGTGTCTTAAGTGCCTGTAGATATCCTGCTCTAAGTTACTCAGGTATTTTTGGGCTTCCTGGTTAGCTTCGAACTTTTTGCGGATACTCTCAAGCAACGGGAAGACGATAGAAGCGCCGGCTTTGCGCTCTAACGCCTGCAGCTTTTCCTGCACTTCGCGCTCTAGTGAGCCAAGCTCTTCAAACAGGGGCTCGGCCTCTTTTTGGTAGCTTTGAATGCGCTTGTTGATGCCCTCTAGCGTCGCCGCATCGAGCTCCTGCAGACGCTGTTCATTCAGCGGTTGCCCGTCGAGTGTAGGAATAGTCACATAGCCCTTGCCGGTTGGCTTGAAGAGCAACTGCTGAGCTTTGGCGAGCCCGCTTAGTTTCTCTAGCACGGCCATTGTCTGGCTCTGAAACTGCTGTACGGCTTCGTTGCGCAGGTTACGGAACTCGTCGCTCTCAAAGGCTTTAGGAATGTCGTCGCGGATGCGAGCGACAAAGGACTCTATCTGCTCCTTAAACTGGCCGCCCGCCCCCGGCGTGAAGGCTAGGGCTAAGGGGCTGTCGGGCTGATCAAAATCATAGACATAGCACCAGTCACTCGGGGTAGGCTGCTCTTTGGCGCGCTCGGCGACAATGGACTTGGTGTAGCTATTGCGGCCGGTGCCTGTGATGCCCATGAGATAAATGTTGTACCCTTCGTCCGTCATGCGCAGGCCAAAAGCGAGCGCGTTCGCGGCCCTGTCTTGGCCGATGATGCCCTCAAGCGGGGGGACTTCTGCTGTAGTCTCAAACGTGAAAAGTCGGTCGCTCGACGCGGCTGTGAGGTCCTTTAAAGATAGCCTTTCTACCACATTCCTGCTCCTCTCGCATTCTATTTCACATGGCAATTGTCACACAGCTTGCGCAAATTGCCAAGAAGCAGCGGGGACGGATCTTTGAAGGTTCCCGCCCCAAGCCACAAGGGACAAGCCACAAGCGACATGCTCACCGCTACTTTAGCCTGCGATCATTTCGCGTCAGGTCGTTATAGCTTTCGCGCTCAATAATCAGTCGGGCGACACCATCTTTGGCGAGCACGACCGCCGGTCGGGGGAGGCGATTGTAGTTGCTGGCCATGCTGTAGGTGTACGCTCCGGTGGTGTGTACGGCCAAGATGTCGCCGCTCTGCACGATTGGGAGAGGGTGGTCCCAGATTAAGATGTCGCCACTCTCGCAGGCTTTACCGGCTATTGTGTAAACAGCGCTGTTTGCCTCATTTCTGCGGGATGCTAGTGAGCAGGTGTACTTGGCCTGATACAGCGCTACGCGAGGGTTATCGGCCATGCCGCCGTCGATACTTACGAAGCGGCGCCCGGTCGATGTGCCCTTGATTGCGCCTACGCGGTAAAGCGTTGTCCCGGCGGGCCCGACTATGGAACGCCCGGGCTCTATAGTCAGACGCGGGGAAATCTTCTGGTCGTCCATGTGTCGCGTTGCAGTCTCAAGCAGCACTGCACACAATTCCTCGATTGTGGCTGGCTTATCGTCTATCGTGTACTGAACGGCAAGCCCGCCGCCTAAGTTCACTTCAAGCGGCGACCACTTATGCAATGCGATGTAGCGGCGTATGCCCGCAAACAGCGCTTCTGTGGCGCGCGCAAAGGCATGTAAGTCCGCAATCTGCGAGCCGATGTGACTATGAAACCCTAACAGGGTGAGCCTCGGGTCTTCTAGGGCATCGGCCACAAGGTCGTCAAGGGTCTGGCTATTTAGTCCTAGCCCAAACTTCGAGTCGACGTGACCAGTCATGACATAAGGGTGAGTTGCCGCATCTACCCCTACCGCCACGCGCAGGAGTATATTCACGGGTTTGCCGCCCGCCGCCGCTATCTCCTTTAGAGTATGGTACTCATAGGCGTTGTCTACGACGACACAGCCGACGCCCTCGCTAACGGCCATGGTCAGTTCGGCGTGAGACTTGTTGTTACCGTGAAAATAGATTCGCTCCGGTGGAAAGCCCGCCTGTAACGCGGTGTAAAGCTCTCCACCGGATACTACGTCGAGGTACAAGCCTTCTTCCTCTACTATCTGGCACATAGCCAAACACAGAAAGGCCTTGCCGGCGTAGGCAACGCGATTCTGATTGTGCGCAAAACTTGCCATATACCGCCGACAATTGTCGCGGATCATGTCCTCGTCGTAGCAAATGAGCGGGGTGCCATACCTCTGTGCGAGCTCGACAGCGTCACAGCCGCCGATCATGTCTCTTACTGTCAAAGCTTGTTCCGCCTTTCGAGAGTGAATGTGTCACTAGATGTGTCGCTAGGGATGTGTCGCTTGAGATGTGTCGCTTGAGACTTGTCGCTTGTCGCTTGTCGCTTGAGATAACGCAGGGGCTGTCAGCTCTCAGCTCTCAGCTCTCAGCCTTCGCTTAGGGCTGTAGGCCGTAAGCTGTCAGCCGTGAGCCGTAAGCTGTGAGCCGCGGTTCATCATGAAGCAAAAAGCTCCGTCCCTTTTGCTTCAGTGATGCCGAGGCCGGGGGAGGAGGGAAGTACGATTTTTGGCCCGGCGAAGCTGATGCCGCCTTCGATAGGCTCCGTAGTTAGCAGCAGAGGTGCGTCTAGGTCCATACGGGTAATGTTGCTCTTGGCAGCCGCAAGATGAGCGGCTGCGGTTACGCCTATCTTGTTCTCAATCATGCAGCCGACCATGCACTCGACCCCCGCACTCTCTGCCAAGGCGTTAATCTTTAGTGCGTTGTGGATGCCGCCCGCCTTCATAAGCTTGATGTTAATCAGGTCGACGGCCCGCATGCTGAGCACGCGCAAAGCGTCCTCGGGCGAGAACACGCTTTCGTCGGCCATAATGGGAGTTGAGACGTTGTCGGTAACCTGTTTTAGTCCCTCAATATCGTGCGCTTTGACAGGTTGTTCGACTAGCTCTATATCGAGCCCAGCGTCTTCCATGGCCCGTATAACGCGTATTGCGTCTTTGGCCTTCCAGCCTTGATTGGCATCGAGCCGGAGCTTCACCGCAGCGCCAACTGCTTGGCGGATGCCTTTTACCCTGTCTAAGTCCTCGCTAGCGTTTAGCCCCACCTTTAACTTCAACATGGTGAATCCGTCGTTGACCGCTCGCAACGCATCCGCCACCATCTCGTCAATGCGGTTAATGCTCACGGTAATATCCGTTTCGAACATGCTCTTGTGTCCGCCAAGTAACTTGTAGAGGGGCGCGCCGTACATCTGCCCGACTAAGTCGTAGATAGCCATGTCAAGTGCTGCCTTAGCACTCGGATTGCGCACGAGGGCGCTGTTAAGACGAGTAAGCGCCGCTTCGTAGTTTGTGACGTCTTGCCCTATAAATAGAGGTGTAAGCACTTCATTAAGCGCACCGGCAATCGAGCCTAAGGTATCGCCGGTAATTACCGCCGTAGGAGAGGCTGCTCCGTAACCCACAAGGTCATTATCTAGTCGCACCTTGACTATTAATGTCTCTGACACTGTAAGTACGCGGAGCGCCGTCTTAAAAGGCTTAACTAGCGGCACGGTGAGTCTGTGCGTCTCAACGGCGGCTATCTTCACACCGGACACCTCCTAGCACTCTTCTGGCGCCGAGATAGTTTTTATCGAGCTCTTCGCTGTAGTTTTCGTCGCTGGGAATAAAGCTGTTAATGGCCACGCCGCGCGACGACCCCGCGTGGATGTATTGGCCTGCGCCAAGGTAGAAGCCGACATGTGACGCACCTGCCCTGTAAGTACTCCAAAACACTAAGTCGCCTATATCGAGCGCGGCGCGCTCTACAGCCACGCCCTGCTCGTACTGCTGATAGGCATCGCGCAAGACAAAGATGCCATGCATCTTCAACAAGGTTTGCACAAATCCGGAGCAGTCGAAGCCATACGGCGTGGTACCGCCCCAAAAATACGGCAGCCCCAAGAACTCCTTGGCTAAGGCGACGAGCTCCCGGGCTTCACCTAGCGGCATCTTGCCAAAGCGCGGGATTATACGCCCCGCGCAGCGCTGTATGTACCCTGTTGTGCCGCTAGGTATCTCAACCTGATAGACTGTGTCGTCCTCGTCCACTAACTTAAGCTCTGTACCCATAGTCGCCGCGCTAACGAGTTGTCCTGCCGCCTGGCCCACTAGAGAGCATGCGCGCTCACTGTAGATATAAGTAAAGTGCGCCGTAACTAATACCTGCGGCGAGTCTTGGTAGGCGCGCCAGTAGTCTTCGTCCACCAACACAATATCTAGCGGGCTCACCCAGCCCTGATACGTGTCTGACATCTGCACCTTGTACCAGCCACGCTCTTGCTCCAACACCAGCACCGGCTCACCTAGCCTCGCCTGTGTTACCACCGTCTTGACCACATTCTTGTACGGTCCCTCGCCTAAGCTTACATACTCGCGCACTACGAAGCCATGTTTAAGTAGCATGAATTGTCACCTCCTGCAGAAGAGTGTCGCTTGTGGGGGCCGCCAGCCGCCAGGCTCCAGCCGTGAGCCAGCACCCCCCCCGTTTCCCCTAAGTGCAAAGTGCGAAGTGCAAAGTGCCAAGCGTGAAGCAAAAAGCTCCGTCCCTTTTGCTTCCCTTTTGCTTCAGCCGGCCCAGGTGTGTAGTTCGCGTTCGCTGCCGAGCACGAAGTGGCCGGGGCGAACTTCGGCCCAGAGGGGTGGTGTTTGCGAGTAGTCATGTTGAGAGGGGTCATAGGGGAGGGGTCGGCGCTTGCGCTGTTCCACGGGGTTAGGTAGGGGCACGGCGGAGAGAAGGGAGCGCGTGTAAGGGTGTAGAGGGAAGGAGAAAAGTTCTTCTGTTTCCGCGAGTTCCACAATCTTGCCCTTACACAAGACAGCGACGCGGTCAGTTATAAAGCGCACTACCGATAGGTCGTGGGCAATAAAGATATAGGTGAGTCCTTTCTCGCGCTGCAGGGTAGCCAAGAGATTAAGTATTTGGGCTCGTATGGAAACGTCGAGGGCGGAAATGGGCTCGTCGGCAATGATTATTTCGGGCTCCATGATTAGGGCGCGCGCAACGCCGATACGCTGCCGCTGCCCGCCTGAGAATTCATGCGGAAAGCGCGAGGCGAATTCCGGCAGCAAGCCGACCTCACGCAAACTGGCTTCTACTTTTGCCTGACGCTCCCCCTCGTCGCGGTAAGCCTTGGTGTTGTAAAGCCCTTCCGAGACGATGTAGTCTACCTTAGCTCGCTCGTTAAGGGAGGCCATGGGGTCTTGGAAAATCATCTGAATGCGCCTTGTTACCTCGGCGTCAAGCTCAGGCGATATTTTGCCGCTGATGCGCTGCCCCTTAAAGAAGACCTCGCCGCTAGATGCTTCGTTGATGCGCACGATAGTGCGCCCGATAGTCGTCTTCCCTGAACCTGATTCGCCCACCACTCCGAGGGTCTCGCCCCGCCACAGCTTAAAGCTCACGTCGTTGACGGCCGTGAGGGATTGGCGCGACCCTCTCTGCGTGAACACAACACTGACGTTCTTGAGCTCCAATAATACTTCGCGGTCCGTCATGCTCGCATCGCTCCTCCCCCGAAATTAGTCCTGAGATGTTTGATGGCGGGCGGAGGTTCTACGGCCGGGGCACGCGGGTCAAGCAGCCAGGTCTTGGCATAATGTGTATCGCTCACCTGAAAGATAGGAGGACGGGCCACGAAGTCTACTTTGAGCGCGAGGGGATTGCGCGGCGCAAAGGCATCGCCCACAATCTCGCTAAACAGATTAGGGGGTGTACCGGAGATAGAGAAAAGCGGCTCGCCTTTAACTCCAAGCTGCGGCAGACTAGACAATAGCGCCCACGTGTAGGGGTGCTGGGCGTTGTAGAAAATCTCTTCTACCAGGCCGCACTCCACGATGTCCCCGGCGTACATAACCGCAACTTTGTCCGCAACATGCGCCACGACGCCTAGGTCGTGGGTGATATAGATTACGGTGAGTTTGTGCTGCTCTTGTAGGCGGCGGATAAGCTCAAGAATTTGGGCTTGTATAGTTACGTCTAATGCCGTGGTAGGCTCGTCGCAGATTAGGAGCTGCGGCTGGCAGGCCATGGCAATGGCAATCACCACGCGCTGGCGCATGCCGCCGGAGAACTCGTGCGGGTATTGCCGATAGCGCTCCCGCGGCGAGGGGATGCCGACTTCAGCTAGTAGTTCGACGGCGCGCTCCTTAGACGCGTTGCCGCTAATGCCTTGGTGCAGCCTTACAGTTTCTTCTATTTGGAGGCCTACGGTTCTCAGGGGATTGAGAGCAGTCATCGGGTCCTGAAAAACCATGGCAATTTTCTTGCCGCGAATGCGTATCCACTGCTTTTCGCCTTTGTATGTCGCAAGATCTTCGCCTGCAAAGAGAATCGAACCGCTGTCCACCCAACCGTTAGCGTCGAGCATACCGACAAAAGTCTTGGCTAAGACCGATTTGCCTGAGCCCGACTCGCCGACGATGGCTAATGTTTTCCCCTGCGGGACATCTAGGGAGGCCTCGCGTATGGCCGTCAACACGCGCCCGCGCAGGCTAAATTTCACAACCAAACCTCGCACCGAAATAAGGTTTTCTGTCATTTGGTCGCCTCCTGCCTCTACGTGTGATTGCGCGGGTCGGCCGCATCGGAGAATGCGTTGCCGATGATGTAGAAAGAAATAGTAATGAGTGACAGCACGACGGAGGGGAAGATTAGCTGGTAGCGCATCGCGGGTATCATCATTAGCTGCCGTCCTTCGTTTACCAGGTTGCCAAGCGAGGGGATGTGGAGCGGAAGGCCGAGCCCGATGTAGGAGAGGAAGACCTCCGAGGCAATGGCTGCGGGTATGGTAAGCGCAAATCGCAACATAATGACCGAGACAAGATAGGGCAGGATGTTCTTGGTAATGATTCGCCCGGTAGGCGTGCCCAAGCACCGCGAGGCTAAGTTGTATTCGCGGTCGCGTATAATCATGACCTGTGTGCGGACAAAACGGGTCATGCCCACCCAGCCTAAAGCACACATGGCGATGATTAAAGTAGTGACGCTCGGGCGTAGCATATAGGCCAGTAGAATCATTACGATTGTGGTGGGAATGTTATCCAAGACATTGTAGATTTCGGTCATGATCCTGTCGATACTGCGCACATAACCCCAGATGGCCCCGACGATGATGCCTAAGGTGGTGTTCCATGTAGCCACCAAAATGGCAATCAGCAGCGAAGTGCGCGTACCGGTCCAAATGCGCGCCCAAAGATCCTGCCCGATGGAATTAGTACCGAACCAAAACTCGGCGCCGGGCCGCACGTTGCGCACATGGCGAAACGTCTCGGGGTCGATGTTAATTAAATTGGGGTCGCGCTGTCCGGGCAAGAAGGGCTGGATAAGGGTGAAGGTAAGCAGTACGCCGAGAATGGCCAAGGCGATAACCGCCTGCCTGCTTTGCAGAAACTTAGTGACGGTGGCCCGCCAGTAGGAATAGTTCGAGTAGCCGGTGCGCTCGCCAGCGGCCAGATCAAAACTGGCGAAGTCAAAGAGCTCGGGCCCGAGGTTTTGTATGTCCAAGCGCGCCATCAACGTGCCCCCTCTCGTTTCTCGAGCCGAATGCGCGGGTCTATCGCGGCCAAGAGCACGTCACCTAAGAACAACCCAAATACGCCTATGGTCGAGTAGATTAGCACCAGCGATTGCACGAGCGGGTTGTCTTGGCGGCTGATGGCGTCAATGAGCAGGCCGCCCATGCCGGGAATCGAGTACAACGATTCGATAAACAAAGAGCCAGCTATTGTCATTAAAATAGTCGTAGGCAGATGCTGGGCCAGCGGCACAAAGCCGTTGCGTAGGACATGCCTAAACATAACTTGGGTGTTTGACAACCCCTTGACACGTGCAAGTTTTATGTAGTCGCGGTTTAGTTCGTCGACCATAAAGCGCCGCAACCAAAGCGCATAACTGGCGATACCGCCTAAAGACATGCTCACCGCGGGCAGTATCCAACTAACCGGACGCGTCGGGTTAAACAAGATGGGCAGCTTAAAGTAGTAGGTCACATAAAGTTGTATAAACAAGAGATACACGACCGCCGGCACAGCGTTAATCAGCACCACATAGGCTCCGCCGAGGTGGTCGAGAAGCTTGTCTTTTTCGCGCGCCTGAAAGATGCCAAGCAGTAGGCCAAACGTCAAGGAGATAGCCAGGGAGGCCAGACCAAAGGCTAACGAGTAAGGTATACGCGGCGCGATAATCTCGGTAACCGGGATATGCGGTCGCAAGATGATAGATGTGCCGAGGTACCCGCGGGCTAGATCGGAGTAAAAATTTATGAGCTGCACAAACCAGGGGTCTAACAGGCCCATCTGGTCGAGAATGGCCTCGCGCTGCACCGGCGTCAAGCGGTCGTACCCGTCTCCGAAGTAACCTTCAAGCGGCAAAAGGCGCATCAGTAGGAATACAAAGGTGATAACAATCAGCACCGTGACCAGCGAGTGTAGTCCGCGCCGCAGCGCGTATTTTAAGAGGCCTATGTTACTTCCCCCTCGGTAAAGCTTTTAATTGAGGAGGGGTCGCTTTGGCGACCCCTCGATCGTCCTAAGACTCTCTGTCCTTACTGCCCCCAGCGCTTAAGCTCTGCGGCACGCTGACGCTGCCACTCGGCTTCAGCTTGGTTAAACTGCTCCATGTTCATGGGGCGCTCTAGGATAATCTGGCGCTCAAAGCTTAGGCCCGCGACGCCAAAGGCAGCGAAGGCGCCGGTGAACGGATGTAAGCGCGAGGCTACGTAGCCTCCGCCACCGCGGCGATAGGGAATGACGTAGGCGTTTTCTATGAGGTAGGCCTCAGCCTGTGCAAAGAGCTCAAAGCGCCGGCGTACATTCAGCAGCTCTGCATTTGCCTGCTCAATAAGTCGGTCAAAGTTGCCTGTCCAGCCTTGGGCTGTGTTAATCGGGCTGTACGTATTTCCGGGCAGGAAGGGATCGAAATAGGTTCTGGGGTCGCCATAGTCGGGTCCCCAGTTTACTTCTTGGAAGGCATAATTGCCTGCCCTACGCGTAGCATCGAGGAAGCCTGTGGGCGGGAAGCCGACCGGCACGACGTCAATAAACCCTCTGCCCAGAACGCTTTCTAGTTGCTGCTCCATGACCTGTACGCGATTCACCCAATCGGGCGAGCCGGTATTAAAGGGCATCATCATGCGGATGGGGAATGTTGCGCCTTGGGCCCTAAGCTCAACCTGCGCTCGGTTTCTAAACTCAAGTGCTTGGCGGCGGTCAAGTAAATTTGTGGTACGCAGACGTGCCAAGGGTGGTAGCTCCGTATAGTCCAGACCGTCCACGGTGACAAATCCGTGCGGTATAATCGTGTTCTGCAGCTGACGTTCGGGATTGTACGGGTCAAACGTCATCATCGCAGCTATGCGGTCGAGGCCGTGGAAGACCGCCTTGCGGAAGTTGACGTTGTTGACCGCAAGGCGCCAGTTATCGGGTTGGTGCTCTGCCGCAAATCTTGGGTTAAAGTTAAAGGCGAACCAGAACGAGAAGTTGCCGACGGCGGCAGGACGAACTAAGTTGCGGCGAGCGGGGTCTTGCAGCCAGCCGTCGAGGATGGCAATAGGGATGGATGCCGCTGTTATTTCGCCCCGGAAGAACATTTCCGGCGCTAGGGCAGCAGCTTCGCGGTTAAAGCGGTAGCTTAGTCGCTGAATATGGACATTGGCCCTCTCCCAATAGCGCTCATTGCGCACAAACTCGCGTCCCTGCTGCGGTATGTGACTGGTAAGTATGTAGGGACCGTTATAGAGCAAAGTGGTATGGTCTGTGCCAAAGCGCGCTCCGGTTTCGGTAAGGAAACGCCCGTTAGCTGGGAAGAAGGGGACGTAAGTTAACATGCTCAGGAAATAGGGGACGGGACTAATGAGCGTATACTCTACGGTGTAGCGGTCGACCGCGCGAATGCCGACTGTGGAGAAGTCGGTGGTGCGTGCGTTGAAGAAATCCTCTGCTCCTCTGATGACGCGCCAGACAATGTTGGCTGTACGCGAGGCATTAGCGGGGGTCAGCACGTATCGCATGGCGTCGACAAAATCCTGTGCGGTCGTCTCAGCGTACTCGCGCCCTTCCCACGTCAGCCAGGGCACACCCTGACGCAGAGTGAAGGTGTAGGTTAAGCCGTCGGGCGAAACGCGCCAATGGCGAGCGAGCGAGGGATAGAGAATGCCGAATTCGTCATATTGCACCAGTGCAGATACGGTGTTAGCGGCGATGACATGCTCGGCCGAGGTCGCCGTCACTAAGTAGTTGAGCGTGGTCAGTTCGCCCGAATAGACGGTGTTAAAGTCGCCTACCGAGCGGGGTGCCGGGCGAGGAGTCAGGGGGGTGTGGGTGATGGCTACGGAGTTAGTCGCATCGACCCATTCCACTGTGGCGCCTAGGCTCTCGGCCACAAAACGGAGCGGAACCATGGTTCGTCCTTGAATGATGACAGGGGCGACATCGAGGTTCATCTCGCGACCGGTGCGCCAGGCGCGCGGGCTACCCGGGTTTAGTAGAACAAACTGCGGTCCGAAGTAGCCGGCTACTAGATTGGCGCGTTCGTCCCATTCCACTTGCGCGCCTAAAGCTTCAAAGATGGCGCGGAAGGGTACTAGAGTGCGCCCGTTGCGTATGACAGGAGCAACATCCGCGACCAGCGCTCTGCCATTTACTGTAACGGAAATGGGTCGGTTCGCCTGAGCGACAAAGTGCAGTTGTGTCGAAGTGAGCAAGAGAGCCAGAAATAGAACTACGGCCATGGTTTTCCTGTACAACTTGCTTTTCCTCCTTTTTAATGGGATAAGTCGTCACTGACAGCCACCTTCTGTGCTGCCGATCACCCCTTTGTTCGGTCTTTTATCATTATATATTAACTACGTGATGCCATATGAAATTTCCTGCTATTCCGGCAACTTTTTTTGAGGATTTTTTGTGCACACAAAAACCCCCTCTCGTTTGGCAAGAGGGGGCTCATTTGTCCTGCTACTCCGTGGCTTCCTTGGCCGCAACACGGGCGATAGCTACTACTTTGTCACCTTCATCGAGGCGGATAATCTTCACGCCTTGCGTGGTGCGTCCTAAGACAGGAATGCTTTTTACGTCTGTGCGGATAATTATGCCTTGCTCGCTAATTACCATCAGTTCGTCTTCGGTGCTTACCGCGCGCAGGCAAACCACGTGGCCGTTGCGCTGACTGGATTTAATGCTTTGAATGCCCTTGCCGCCCCTTGACTGCTGGCGGTATTCCCCGATGTCGGTGCGTTTGCCGTAGCCGTGCTCCGTAATGGCAAGGAGGTCAACGCCGGAGCGCACGATATCCATGGCTATGCAGAAGTCTCCTTCGCCGAGGTCTATCCCTTTTACGCCTTGCGTAGCACGCCCTAGCGGACGCACGTCCTGTTCGTCAAAGCGGATAGCTAGCCCGAGCCTTGTGCCTAGCACTACGTCGGAGTTGCCGTCCGTTAGGCGCACGCCAATCAGTTCGTCCCCTTCGCGCAGCGAAATGCCGATGAGGCCGTTAGCGCGGATATTGGCGTATTCAGCCAGGCTAGTCTTCTTGACCATGCCGCTCTTGGTCGCCATAAACAGATAGGCGTTATCGTCAGCTTCATTGCGGATAGGAATCACGGCGTTTACCTTTTCTTCGGCCTCAAGCGAGATTAGGTTAATTACGGCTAGTCCCTTTGCTTGTCGGCTAGCCTCGGGTATTTCGTGCACTTTTAGGCGATAGACGCGCCCCTTGTTCGTAAAGAAGTAGAGGGAGTGATGCGTAGTCGTAATAAACAAGCTCTCCACGAAGTCTTCTTCGCGCGTACCCATGCCGGTAACACCGCGACCGCCGCGGCGCTGGTTGCGATAAGTATCTAACGGCAGGCGCTTAATGGACCCTTGGTGGGTAAGGGTAATCACTACGTCTTCTTCGGCAATCAGGTCTTCTGCCGCAGGTTCATTCACGCCGGCCACAATTTCGCTGCGCCGCGCATCGGCGTGCTCCTCTTTAATTGTGCCAATCTCCTTCTTAATCATGGCCAGCAAAAGCTTCTTGTTGTTGAGAATGGCATTAAGCCGTGCAATTGTCTTGATGACTTCTTTGTACTCATCCTCTACTTTGTCGCGCTCAAGGCCCGTCAGGCGTCTTAGGCGCATATCTAGAATGGCTTGCGCTTGTTTCTCGGACAGGACAAACTCTCGCATTAGGCCTTGCTTGGCTTCGTCGTCGGTGCGCGAGGCGCGGATAAGCGCAATAATCGCGTCGATATTATCTAAGGCAATGCGCAGCCCTTCAAGGATGTGGGCGCGCTCTTCGGCTTTGGCGAGCTCAAATTTCGTGCGGCGGGTGTAGACATCTTGCTGATGCTCAAGGTAGTACTCAAGCATTTGCTTAAGATTAAGTGTCCGCGGTTGTCCTCCGACGAGTGCTAGCATGTTAATGCCAAAGGAGACTTCCAGTTGACTGTGCTTGTAAAGCTGATTGAGGACAACCGTAGGATTAGTCTCGCGCTTTAACTCAATCACTACGCGCACGCCGTCGCGGTCGCTTTCGTCTCTAAGGTCGGTAATTCCTTCGACTTTTTTGTCCCGCACCAGTTCGGCGATGCACTCGATAAGTTTGGCTTTGTTTACTTGATACGGGACTTCGCTGACCACGATACGGTGCTTGCCGTTACTCATCTTCTCGATGCGCGTCCTAGAGCGGATGCGCACGCTGCCGCGCCCGGTCTCATAGGCCGCCGTAAAGCCCTCGCGTCCAAGAATAAGGCCGCCTGTGGGGAAATCAGGTCCCTTCACATAAGCCATAAGTTCGGCTACGGTGATGTTTGGGTTCTCAATCAGCGCGTGCACGGCGTCAATCAGCTCGCCTAGGTTGTGGGGAGGAATATTGGAAGCCATGCCGACGGCTATGCCAGCCGTACCGTTAGCTAAGAGATTAGGGAAGCGCGCCGGCAGTACTAGGGGCTGCTCGAGCGAGTCGTCAAAGTTCGGGCCCATATCGACCGTCTGCTTGTCGAGGTCGGCGAGGAGCTCCATGGCTAAGGGAGCGAGGCGGGCTTCGGTGTAACGCATGGCTGCCGCACTGTCGCCGTCCATGGAGCCGAAGTTGCCGTGGCCGTCAATAAGCGGGTAGCGCGAGGCAAAGTCTTGCACTAGGCGCACCATCGTATCGTAGACGACGCCGTCGCCATGGGGATGATACTTACCAAGCACTTCGCCTACAATACGCGCGCTCTTTTTGTAGGGCTTATCCGGCGTAAATCCCATTTCGAGCATAGCGTAAAGAATGCGCCTATGTGCGGGCTTTAAGCCGTCGCGCACGTCAGGTAGAGCGCGCGAGACAATAACGCTCATGGCGTAGTTGATGTATGACCTCTTTACTTCGTCTTCAATGTTGATGACTTCTATCTTGCCGTGTCTTATCTCCAAGCAGAGCCGCCTCCTCGCCTACACATCTAGGTTAGTTACCTGCCGGGCGTACTTCTCGATGAACTGCCGGCGCGGTTCTACCTTGTCGCCCATGAGAATGGTAAAGATTTCGTCTGCGACCATCGCTTCTTCGAGCTGCACCTGCAGGAGAATGCGGTTTTCCGGGTTCATGGTAGTAGACCAAAGCTGCGCGGCGTTCATTTCGCCTAGGCCTTTGTAGCGCTGGATGGTGGCATTACCCCGGCCTAGCTCTTTGAGCTTCTTCTCTAGTTCCGCGTCGTTATAGGCGTAGAGCTCCTGCTTGCCTTTCTTAATCTGGTAAAGCGGCGGCTGGGCGATGTATAGGTAGCCTGCGGTTATTAAGGGCTGCATATAGCGGAAAAAGAAAGTTAAGAGCAAAGTCCTAATGTGCGAACCGTCGATATCTGCATCCGCCATAATAATGACCTTGTGGTAGCGAGCCTTGCTTACGTCGAAGTCCTCGCCTATGCCTGTGCCCATAGCTGTAATAATGACGCGAATCTCTTCGTGCCCTAAAATCTTATCGAGACGGGCCTTTTCGACGTTGAGAATTTTGCCGCCGAGCGGGAGAATCGCCTGGTAGCGGCGGTCGCGGCCTTGCTTAGCTGAACCCGCGGCAGAATCGCCTTCCACGAGATACAACTCACACAGACTGGCATCCGAAACCGAGCAGTCGGCGAGCTTGCCGGGCAGCGGCGTGATCTCAAGCGCATTTTTGCGGCGCGTCAGTTCGCGCGCCTTGCGGGCGGCCTCGCGCGCTTGCGCCGCCAACACGGCTTTCTCCATAATCTTCTTCCCCACGGCGGGGTTTTTCTCGAGGTAGAGGGCTAACCCTTCTCCCACGACCGAATCGACTATGCCGCGCAGTTCCGAGTTCCCGAGCTTAGTCTTGGTTTGTCCTTCGAACTGCGGCGCGAGCAGGCGGATACTAATGACCGCAGTCAGCCCTTCGCGGATATCCTCGCCGCTTAAGTTAGAGTGCTGCTCTTTGATGGCATTAATCTTGCGTCCGTAGTCATTAAGGGTGCGGGTAAGCGCGATCTTAAAGCCGGCTTCATGGCTACCGCCTTCGACGGTATGGATGTTGTTAGCAAAGGAATAGATGTTCTCCGCGTAGCTATCGTTGTACTGCATGGCTACTTCGACCTGACAGTCCTCGCGCGCGGCGTGGAAAAAGATTGGGTCCTTATGCAGCACGTCTTTGTTCTTGTTGAGGTAGCTGACGAAGCTCTTGATGCCGCCTTCGTAGCGGAAGACTTCGGTGGTGTTGTCGCGGTGATCGGTCAGTTTGACGGTTAGTCCGGCCATCAGGAAGGCTAACTCCCGCAGGCGGACAATCAGGGTGTCGGCATTAAAAGCCGTTTCCTCGAAAATCTCTTTGTCCGGGAGGAAGTGCACGCGCGTGCCGCTCTCCTCGCTGTCGCCTATGCGTTCGAGTTCGGTCTGGGGCACGCCGCGGGCGTAGCGTTGCCTAAAATGGCCTCCCTCGCGCTTGATGTCTAAGACTAGCCACTCAGACAAGGCGTTAACGACAGAGGCGCCGACGCCATGCAGGCCGCCGGAAACCTTGTAGCCGCTGCCGCCGAATTTACCTCCGGCGTGCAGCACCGTATAGACTGTTTCCGCAGCGGACCGACCTGTTTGCGGGTGGATACCGGTAGGAATCCCCCTACCGTTGTCACTCACACTTACCGTGCCGTCGGGGAATACGTCTACGTCAATGCGGTCGCAATAGCCGGCTAGGGCCTCGTCTACGGCATTGTCTACAATTTCCCATACGAGGTGATGAAGACCCTTCGTGCTCGTTGTGCCTATGTACATGCTAGGCCGCTTACGGACGGCTTCTAAGCCCTCTAGCACCTGAATTTGCGTTTCGTCGTAGCCTCCGTTGCCTTTTTTAACCATATTTCACCGTCCGCTCTGAGTTACTCACGTTCATCAGCAGGAAAAGAGCTCCAGCGCCTGCGCAGCGTAGCACTCGCGATGGAGGAGAGATAAAGCTTTCTCTCTGTCAGGACTAATGACTTAACCGGGCCGCCCTCAGTCGTTGAGACGGAAAAACCTTCTTCCCGGTAGGTCCGCAAAAACTCGCGTGTCACCTGTGTGTCTGTGGATTGGGCGTCAAATACTGCAATAACTTGTCGGCAGGGCAGAACTATGTCGCCGCCGATATAGAGGTACATCAGCATACTACCTTTCCACGCTCAACGCGCATCACTTGCGTCGGCTTAACTCCTTGCAGGGAGAGGTTATTCTCCTCTGTGCCCGTAATGATAGCCTGCACGTCGCAAAGCAGAACCTCCACCAGCATATGCCGGCGTCCTTGGTCTAACTCGGATAGTACATCGTCTAAGAGCAGGACAGGATAGTCGCCGGTTACCTCATGCATGTACTGCAGTTCAGCCAGCTTTAGCCCAAGTACCGCCGTGCGCTGTTGTCCTTGCGACGCATACACCGCCGCGGGCAAACCATTGATAAGAAAACGCAAATCGTCCCGATGCGGCCCCACGGTACTTGTCCCGCGCCTTAAGTCTTCGCGCTGGCAGCGCTCAAGCTCTCGCACGACACTTGAGACATCTAGTGTCTCTGTGCCGCTAGCGAGCGAACTGGCATAGGCGATACTTTGGCGCTCTTGCCCGCGGTTAATCTCGCTAGTTAGCCTAACGAAATTACCGGCGAGTCTATCTATCGCCTGTGCGCGCCGCAAGGTGATTTTTTGCGCTAAGACGGCAAACTGCTCGTCCCAGGGCTTTAAATCAAGTGCTTTAAACGCACCGCGCGCAATTCGCTTTAGGGCCTCGTTGCGCTGCCGTAAGACTAGTGTGTACTGCTGTAGCAAGCGTAGATAAACCTTGTCTACTTGGCATAACAGAATGTCCAGGAATCTTCGTCTGTCGCTTGGCGAACCCTTGACTAGCGCTAGGTCTTCCGGGGAGAACATTACTACGTTCAGCAGCCCCACGAAATCCTGTAGTTTGGTGACGTGCATACCGGATACGCCCGCGACTTTCTTTCGGAGAACAATATCGTACCCTAAATCTAGATTTCGGTCTACGCCTAGAGTTGAAATGCGCGCCGCAACGCGAAAGTGGCTCTCGCCTATCTTTACCATGTCTTTTTCCAAGGCACGGCGATGGGACTTAGTAGTGGCCAGGAGATGCAACGCTTCGAGGAGGTTTGTCTTGCCTTCGCCGTTTTTACCGACTACGAAGTTTAGACGCGGCGAAAAGACTACTTTCTCTTGCACGTAGTTACGGAAAGAAGTAAGGCGGAGTTCCTGCACTCTCATATGTGCTTGACGACATAGGAAGTGGCATTAATGGTTACGCAGTCATTTACTCTTAGTTTTCTCCCGCGTCTAGTTTCCTTCTCTCCGTTTACTTCAACGGAGTTAAGCAAGAGAAAGCTTTTCGCTTCTCCTCCGGTGGAGATGATTGACTGCTGTTTAAGAAACTGCCCGAGGGTGATGAAAGGCCTTTCGTCCTGCATGGCCAGGTTTACGAAAGCCTGACCGGCATAACCAAACTCCAGTAGTTCTCGGGGCTAACGGCGCTACGGGCTATACATGGACCGTGTTGCCCTGTGAAGGAAAGCTCGACGTCTCCTTCCGTGATAGACCTGACAACCTCCCCTAATACTCTTATATTAAACAGTATATCCATTTCTTCGCCACGCATCTCAACCGGCCACTCTTCAAAGTGCTTGCCATACTCCGCAGACTGCGCCCGCACGCTTAGTCTGCCGTCGCGCAAATGCAACCTTACCGTAGCTATGAGGCCGTCTTTCGCTACTACGGCACTCCGTTCCAGGGCATCGATCAAAGTTTTTGGCTTAACTGAGAGGTGAGTCACAAATGTAGTGGGAACAAAGCGGTCGACATCAATGTAGTTGCCTTCGAGGAGCCTAGAGATGAGCACCGTGCCCTTCACTTGGAACAGGATGTGGTTGCGTCCGACAGCTATCTCTACCGGCTCGTCGCCGTTGCCTAGCAAGCGCTCTAACTCGTGAATGGTGCGCCCCGGTACAACGACGCGAAACGGTGCAGCGCCTGTATCTTCTACCTGCTCGATACGGGACGCTACTTTAAAGCCATCAGCGGCGACTATGCGGAGTATCCCGGTGGAAAAGTGCCACAACATGCCGGTAAGGATGGGGCGCATGTCATCACTAGAGAGAGCGAAACTAGTCTGGCGCAACATTGCACCTAGAACGTGCTCAGGTAAAGAAAACGCAGACAAACTCTCAATCTCCGGCAGTTCAGGGAAGTTTGTCGCAGGCATGCCGAGTAGGTCAAGTTCAGAAAAGCCGCTGCGTAGCGTCATGGTGTGCCTGCCTAGCAGTACCTCTAGGTCTATATCGAGCCCGGGGAAACGGCGTACCGCCTCGGCGAGCAACTTGCCAGGCAACACAATCGCCCCCGGCTCAAGTACTTGTGCCGCGATGCGACAGGTTATGGCTATCTCGTTATCTACGGAAGTAAGGAAGAGTGTCCCATCTTCGGCGGTGAGACGCACGCCCTGTGGACTAGTAGCTGTTTTTGACGTTTGGGCCCGACCTGCCGTCCCGGCGGCAAAGACAAGCTCATCCTTGTTTGCGGTTGCTCGCATCGTTCGTCCCCCGTTCTAAATGTAGTGTAGCACGCATAGTATATTAGTCGATAAAATCGCGGTAGTGTTCGTAGGAGGTGTGAATATGTGGAGAAGGCCAAAAGGAGAGGAAGCGCCTGTCTCGGTGAGCTAAATAGCCTGTGGGTAAGCAGAAGCAGTTGTTCTAGGATATACACATAGGCAGGTAATGAAGCAGTTGTACACAGGTTCTGTGGATTACTATGTTAACTCTGTGTTAATAACTTTTGTTCAATCTCTTTGATAATCTTTGCCAAGCCGGCGTCACGCGCTATATCTGTTTCGACTCTTTCACAGGCATGAATAACTGTAGTGTGGTCTCTGCCGCCGAATTCTTCACCAATGCGGGGGAGAGAAGCAGAGGTTAGTTTTCGGCATAAGTACATGGCCACTTGGCGCGGATGGGTGACTAAGCGAGTGCGCTTCTTGGCAGTAAGGTCATCTAGCTTGAGTCCGTAATGTGTGGCCACGGCCTTCTTAATATCGTCAACAGTAACGGCCCGCTGCTTTTCTTGGGGGAAAAGACCTTTTAAGACTTCATCGATGAGTTCTTTTGTTACTTGGCGTTTACTAAAGGCAACGTAAGCCATGATGCGGATTAAGGCCCCTTCTAGTTCGCGGATGTTGCTGTGTATACGAGCGGCAATGTAGGCCATAAGCTCTAAAGGAACGCGAAAATTTTCTTGCTCTGCCTTTTGGCAGAGAATCGCGACGCGTGTTTCAAGGTCTGGCGGCTGAATGTCGGTAATCAAGCCCCATTCAAAGCGAGAGCGCAGCCGGTCCTCAAGGGTGGCAATCTCCTTGGGCGGCCTGTCGCTAGAGATGATGATTTGCTTATTTGCGCCGTGGAGAGCGTTAAATGTATGGAAGAACTCCTCCTGTGTCTGTTCTTTACCTGCCAAAAATTGTATATCATCAATTAGCAGGAGGTCAATGGAACGGTAGCGTGCGCGGAACTCTGTGGTCTTGCGCTGCTGAATTGAGGCGATAAAGTCGTTAGTGAACTTCTCGCAGGAAAGGTACAACACGCGCTTTTTTGGGAAGCGAGATAAAGCAAAGTGCCCGATGGCATGCATCAGGTGAGTCTTGCCTAGCCCGACGCCACCGTAGATAAAGAGCGGATTATAAGCTCTCCCCGGGGCTTCAGCTACCGCCAAAGCGGCGGCGTGGGCGAAGCGATTGCTCTCCCCAATGACAAAGCTGTCAAAGACGTAGCGCGGGTTAAGCCCAAGCGCCGAATCATCCTGACCACGTTCGGCTACCGGCTGTATTGTAGGGATATCATCCTTATTGGAGACAAACTTTATATCGAGGTCCCTTCCCGCAACCGTGGACAAAGCCTTTTGCACGATACCTGTGTAGTTGTTCTCCAGCCAATTGCGGTTGAATTCGGTGGCGGCTAAGATGTACATGGTTTGACCCTGCAGTGACACGGCCTTGCAGGGCAAGAGCCATGTGTCAAACTGGTGCTTGCCGAGATGGGTCTGCATAAGATCTAACGCTGCTTGCCAGAGCTCAGGCGAGGTGATAGACATTTCCATTCCTCCGATGCAAAAGGTCGAATTGCTTGATTCGACGCGCACTGCGTCGAATCCTACCGCAGCAAGTGTAGAATTGTGGAGAATGTTGCCCACAGAACATCCACATTAGATGTGGATAGCTGTTTGTAGGCGAAAGAGCTAGGCCTAGAGTGGGTGATGCGCCATTTTAGGAGAAGATTCGACACAGATGATATCCACAGAGTTACCCACAGCTGTGGAGAACGAGTGTGTGGAGCGAAAGCGTGTACGGTTTTGAGACCGCGCGGTACCTTATTTTTAAGCTCACAGGACTCTTTGCAGTTATACCATATAACTCACAGCTTATCCACAGGGTTATTAACATGTGTGCATAATCGACACGATTCGACAGAACGCGGCGGAGCGGGTGTAGTTTGCACCACAGAGACACAGAGTGCACAGAGATGGAAGGAGTATTGCACCTCTCTCTGTGTTCTTTGTGCCTCTGTGGTGAAAAGTCCCCCGTCTTTCCTTCTCCACGAAGTGCGAAGTGCTAAGTGCCCTCTCAGTTCATTGACCATCCTGTAACCCTTTGGTATAATTGCTGAGGTACTTGACTAGCTTTCGGCTCTGAAAGGAGAGTGAACATATTGAAGCGCACATTTCAACCAAACAATCGCCAACGCAAGAAAGTGCATGGTTTCCGCGAGCGGATGAGCACCGCTAACGGACGCAAAGTGCTTAAGCGCCGCCGTCAGAAGGGCAGAAAGGTTCTCTCTGCCTAAGAAACATGCAAAAACGTTATCGGTTGCGCAAGCGCGCACTATTCTCTCACGTGTACGGGACGGGACGTTCTGCCGCAGGTCGTGTCCTAGTGATGTATGTCCTGCCAAGTGACGGAGAGCTGCGCGTCGGTCTCTCGGCTGGCAGGAAGCTCGGGACAGCGGTAGTGCGCAATCGCGCGAAACGCCGGCTCAGAGAAGTAGTGCGCAAGAACCTTAAACAACTTGCGCACGGCAACTTCTTTGTGGTAATTGCTCGCACGGGCGTCATTAGAGCGTCATTGTCGGAGATAGAGAGGGAATTTATCTCGATAGCCAAGCGCCTGAAGGTCTGGGTGGGACAATGAAGCGGTTTGTGCTATTTTTCATTGTGCTGTATCAGCGCTACGTTTCTCCGCTCAAAGGACCTACCTGTAGATTTAGGCCTACCTGCAGTGAATATGCTGCGGAGGCCATCGAAAAATACGGACTGTCGCGCGGGGGAATGCTTGCACTTTCACGACTGATACGCTGCCACCCCTTTAGCAGGGGAGGCTACGACCCGTTAATTGACAAGGGGGATGATCGGCAGTGACTGAATTCCTGAACTCTCTCCTCAAAGGCGTACTCGACTTCTTTTTCGTCTATACCGGCAATTACGGTGCGGCCATAATCTTGCTTTCCCTGTTGGTAATGATTGTTACCTTGCCGCTAAACCTTAAGCAGATGGCATTCACGCGCAGCATGCAGTTAGCGGCACCCGAGACGGCAGCGCTGAAGAAGAAGTTCAGCAAGAAAGAGGACAAGGACAAGCTCAATCAGGCTACCATGGAGCTGTGGAAGAAGTACAATATCAACCCGGCCATGGGCTGCCTGCCGCTCCTTATCCAGTTTCCAATCCTTATCGCCATGTTTAACATGCTGCGGGAACCGGGGCTTTTTGCCGACAACCCCATGTGGCTTGGACTAAACCTGACTTTGCCGAGCCCGGAGCAGACGATTTTCGGGCTTAGTTTGGTGTACTGGATTCTGCCCATACTTTCGGTGGTAACGACGTATTGGCAGTCGAAGCAGACCATGCAGGCTAACGACCAAACGTCTCGCACGATGCTTTATGTAATGCCTCTCTTCATGGGGTATATTACCATTAGTTTCCCGACCGCGCTTGCGCTGTACTGGGTATCGCGCAACGTGTTTTCCATCGTGCAACAGGAATTGTTTAGTAGGTACTTCCGGGTACCGATGACGGGGGAGGCAGACACCGATGCAGTCGCGGCAGAGCATAGAAAAGACCGCAAAGACAGTTGAGGAAGCTGTCGAGTTAGCTTTAACCGAACTTGGCGCGACTCGGCAGCAGGTAGATGTCGCTGTGCTGGAGGAACCGACCAAGGGGTTGTTTGGGATTTTGGGCGGGCGGCTAGCTCGCGTTAAGGTGACGCTCTGCATATCGCCGGAAGAGAAGACCATAACCTTCCTCACTGAGTTAGCGGAGCGCATGGGAACCACAAGTGTGCAGTGCAGCGAGGGAGAGGCAGAAGACGAGAACTTTAAGCTAGAGCTTCAGGGAACAAACGCCGGGCGTTTGATTGGCAAGCGCGGGCAGACGATCGAGGCCCTGCAAGTGTTAGCTGCCGTGGTGTACTCCCGTGCGGGGGGCAGCAGGCGCGTGTTGCTCGACGTTAACAACTACCGCGCTAAGCGGCAGGAGTCTCTGGTGGAGTTAGCGCTTAAACTTGCCGCGAAGGTTAAGGGTAGCGGGCGCAGGGTCATTATGGAGCCTATGGGAGCTTACGAGCGCAGAGTGATCCATATGGCGCTGCAGAATGACAAAGAAATCGTCACCTACAGTGAGGGGGACGAGCCCTTTCGCAAGGTGGTCATTGCCTTACGGCGAGAAGAGTAACGTATCTGCCGAAGCGAGCAGGATTTTTTGGGGGCGGATTCACAGCGTGGTGAGTCAGCCCCTGTTGCTATGGAGGGACTTAAGTGAAGCGTGATGTCATTGCCGCAATCTCTACTCCGCGGGGCGAGGGGGGCATTGCCATTGTGCGCATAAGCGGCGGCGGCGCACTAGACGTCGCCAAGCAGGTGTTTCGGAGGCGGCGCAGGGCTGTCCGCGTAGAACCTTGGCGCGTATACCTCGGAGAAGTAATCGGCGAAGGAGACGAGCCGCTTGACGAGTGCCTGTTCACGTATTTTCGTGCTCCGCGTTCGTTTACGGGCGAAGACGTAGTGGAATTTTCTATTCACGGCGGTTCATTTGTAGCCGGACGGGTGCTCGAGGTGCTCGTAGCACGGGGCGCGCGAGTAGCAGAGCCGGGCGAGTTTACGCAGCGAGCCTTTGTCAACGGGCGTCTGTCGTTAGCACAAGCCGAAGCCGTTATTGACATTATCCGCGCGGCGAGCGATGTGGCCTTGCAGAACGCGGGCAGACAACTGCGCGGTGTGCTTAGCAGCGAGGTGCGGCAAATGCGCGCGCATCTGCTTAAGTGTATGGCGCACTTAGAGGCGCAGTTAGATTTCCCCGAGCACGATATCCCTGCTGTCACCCGAGCGGAAGTCGCGTCAGAACTGACTCGCGTCGAGAACATGCTTCTGGGGCTACTCGCCACAGTACGCGCGGGGAGAGTAGCGCGGGAAGGACTGCGCGTTGTGCTGGCAGGGCGGCCGAATGTAGGGAAATCTTCTCTGCTCAATGCTCTCGCCGGGCAGGAGCGCGCCATCGTCACCGCACAACCGGGTACTACGCGCGACACGGTGGAAGTGGAGCTAAATCTAAACGGAGTCTTGGTGACGCTAGTGGATACGGCCGGGCTCAGGGAGAGCGAGGACGAAGTTGAGCAGCTAGGTATAGAGCGCACGCTACAGGCGTTAGAGACTGCCGATGTGGTGCTAGTGCTGCTAGACAGCTCGGAGCCCTTGCGCCGGGACGACTTAGCTTTACTGGACTTAACGAAAGAGCGGGAGCGGTTAGTCGTCCTGACGAAGTCTGACTTGGCCTCGCGGGCAGAGTTGCCAGTACAGAGTCCTGCACTAGCTGTCAGTACTAGGACAAGGAGTGGCCTGGCAGAGCTAATCGGTCAAATTTCCGCTGTCGCCGTACGGGCGGTTAGCAGCGAAAGCTCGCTCTTAGTTACGAACTTGCGCCATAGCCGCATCCTAGCCGAGACTAAGTCGCTCGTAACTGCGGCGCTTGAGACCGTGGCTCTGGGGTGGGATATAGAACTGGTGGCGACAGACGTCCGACTAGCGTACGAGCGCCTGGGAGAGATTACGGGCGAGACGATTACTCCTGACATTGCTGATGCCATATTTGCCGAATTTTGCATAGGAAAGTGAGTAGAAAGCACTAATGTACTGCGGTGGAGAGTTTGACTGCATTGTGGTGGGAGCGGGACATGCCGGCTGCGAGGCTGCGCATGCCGCAGCGCGCATGGGGCTCAGTGTGGCCTTACTCACCCAGAGCATGGAGGCAATCGCTCTAATGCCCTGCAATCCGTCCGTCGGCGGCCCGGCGAAGGGCCATGTGGTGGCCGAAATAGACGCGCTGGGGGGGCTGATGGGGTACGCCGCCGATATGTCTTTCGTGCAGATGCGCACGCTTAACACTGGCAAGGGACCCGCGGTGCAAGCCTTGCGCGCCCAGACCGACAAGCGGTTGTACCAGCAAGTCGTGCGCGAACTGCTGGAGAAGACGCCGAACCTACGCATTGTGCAAGCCTCGGTAGTCGAGCTCGTGGTAGAGGCCGGCGAAGTGCGAGGGGTGAGGACGCACACGGGCACGCTTTATCGGGCCAAAGCCGTGGTGGTTACCACCGGGACTTATCTAGAGAGCAAAGTTATTGTCGGTTCAACCGCTTTGCCTAGCGGGCCGAACGGACTTTTGCCTTCGCACGGCTTGTCGGAAAATCTGCGCAGCCTAGGCTTTAAGCTTGGCAGACTAAAAACGGGGACACCGCCGCGCATACACCGTCGCAGTGTGAACTTTGCGGCTATGGAAGAACAGCGCGGCGATAGCGAGTTTGCGCCGTTTTCGCGCCGGAGTGCGCGACTTGCTCCAGTGCAACTTTCCTGTTGGCTGACCTACACGACGGCCAGAACGCATGAGATTATCCGTGCGAACCTTCATCGCTCGCCGCTTTACGCCGGGCTGATAGAAGGGCGCGGCCCGCGTTATTGCCCTTCGATTGAAGACAAAGTTGTGCGCTTTGCTGACAAAGAGCGGCACCAGATTTTTCTCGAACCCGAGGGCTACAACACGGAAGAGATTTACGTGCAGGGTTTCTCGACAAGCCTGCCGGAAGATGTACAGCTAGAGATGTTGCGCTCGGTTATCGGGCTCGAAGAGGCCGAGATGATGCGCCCGGGGTACGCCATCGAGTACGATTTTGTAGACCCCACGCAACTTACCCTGACACTTGAAAGCAAGCAGTACGCGGGGTTGTTCTTTGCGGGGCAGATTAACGGCTCTTCTGGTTATGAGGAGGCGGCAGGGCAGGGGTTGTGGGCAGGCATTAACGCCGGGGCAAAGGTGCGTGGTTTGCCGCCGTTTGTCTTGCTGCGCTCGCAGGCCTACCTTGGCGTGTTGGTGGACGACTTAGTGACCAAGGGCACGAGCGAGCCTTACCGACTGATGACATCGCGGGCGGAGCATCGGTTACTGCTGCGCTTTGACAACGCGGAGTTTCGTCTTTTGCCTATAGGCGTGGAGTTTGGCGTGGTGCCTCGGCAGGAGTTAACGCGATTGAGGGAAGAAGAGGCGGGCATTAGCCAGTGGATTGAGTACCTAGAGCGACGTAAGGTAGCTCCGGAAGAGGGCGTTAACCGCTATCTCAGCGGCGTTCCTACCGCCGTACTTGAACACACGACCACGGCGGCGGCCTTGCTGCGCCGACCGGAGATTACGTGGGAGGGACTCTGTACCATTGTGCCTGAGCTCTGCGAGGTTACCCCGCGTATGGCACGTTGCGTCGCTACGGAAGTAAAGTACGCCGGGTATATCTCAAGGCAGCGCGACGCGGTAGAGCAGTTTCAGCGCCTTGAACTTAAGGCTATCCCCAGCGACGTAAACTACAGCGAAATGCGCGGCTTGTCGCTTGAGGCGCGCGAGAAGCTCGCACGTGTGCGTCCTAGCTCTTATGGCCAGGCGTCGCGCATCAGCGGGGTTTCGCCGGCTGATATCGCGGTGCTGCTCGTGCAGCTTGAGAGGAGGTAGCTGATTGGACCAAATGGAGTTTGCCAAGGAGTGCGAGAGCTTAGGCGTGCTACTTCCGCCAAACGCACTTAGCCGCTTTTCCCTGTATCTTGAGCTTTTGCTTGAGTATAACGCTAAGTTTAACCTGACCACGATTGACACCCCAGGCGAAGTGTGGCGCAAGCACTTTCTCGACAGCCTATCGCTGCTTAGGGTGATTCATTCTGTAGGAAGCTTAGTGGACGTGGGTAGCGGCGCGGGGTTTCCCGGGCTGCCGCTCGCGATTGTCTGCCCCTCGCTTGCCGTGACTTTGGTGGACAGCCTAGGTAAACGCGTGCGCTTTTTGGAGGAGGTTGTGGCGAGGCTCGGCCTTAGCGCGAGCGTAAGGACGGTGCAGGCGCGGGCAGAGGACCTAGGTCGCCTGCCGGAGCACCGCGAGCAATACGCCTATGCCGTTACCCGGGCTGTGGGGAGCTTAAACGTACTGGCGGAGTACTGCTTGCCGCTTGTGAAGCGAAACGGAACGATGCTGGCCATGAAGGGGCCGGCTGCCTTACCGGAGATTCCCGCGGCTGCGCGGGCGCTTAGAGTGCTCGGAGGGGGAGAGGTTACGACTTCTACTTGGACACTGCCCGGAGGCGGAGAGCAACGCGTGTTTGTTATTGTACAGAAAGTCGGTGTTACGCCGGCACCATATCCTCGCCGCGCGGGAGTGCCCAGCAAGCAGCCGCTGTAGGAGTGGACGTTAGGCAAGATGGGGAGGGAGCCCCGCTGTTGTACTAGGCAGGAGAGAGAGCAGGCGGCGTAGAACAGTTAAAAATACGATACTGTCCTTCGGACTAGAGGAGCGATGGCCATGAAGTGGTTTAGCGGAGGCAATGCCGAGCAGGTGCTACAGATAAGCGTCAACGAGATTAGGCCTAACCCCTATCAGCCGCGCAAGACCTTTGCCGACGAGACCATTAACGAACTAGCAGCGTCTATTAAACAGGTTGGCATTATTCAGCCCCTGATCGTGCGCAAGCTCGGGGCTGTGTTTGAGCTTGTAGCGGGCGAGCGCCGCTTGCGCGCCGCGAAAACGGCCGGGCTTGTTACTGTCCCGGTTGTAGTGAAGCAGTACACCGACCAAGAGGTGGCGCAGGCTACCCTAATTGAGAACTTGCAGCGCGAGGACCTAAATGTGTTAGAGGAGGCTCTAGCCTACGACCAGCTGCTCAGCGACTTTAACCTCACGCAGGAGGAGTTAGCTAAACGCCTCGGCATGAGCCAGTCTACCGTAGCCAATAAGCGCCGCCTGCTAAAACTAGCGGACGAGGTCAAGGAGCTATTGTCTGGGGGTGCACTTTCGGAGAGACACGCGCGTGCCTTGCTTAAGCTAGAAAGCCATCAGGCGCAGGCTACGTTGGCGGCTTTAGCGGTGAGTCAGGATATGACGGTTAAGCAGATTGAGGAGGCCGTAGAGCGCTTCCTAGCCGGCGAGAGCGAAGAGGAGGCTGCCGTAACGGCGGCGATTAAGCCGATTAGGCGGTTCTTAGTGCGGGATGTGCGCATTTTTGTTAATTCCGTGCGACAGGCGATTGACCTTATGAAGAAGAACGGCGTGGCGGCAGAGGTGCAGGAGTTAGACAAAGAAACCCACTACGAGTTTGTGGTGCGCATTCCAAAATAGACGAAGCTAAATGTGACTGCCGAGGGGAGTTTGTGCAATGACAGCGAAAGTATTGGCTATCGTTAATCAGAAGGGGGGCGTAGGCAAGACCACTACGGCCGTTAATTTGGGGGCTTCTTTGGCCGAGCTGTCGAAGCGCGTTCTGGTAGTTGACATAGACCCGCAAGGCAATACTACTTCCGGACTGGGGATAAACCGCTATCGCCTGAAGAAGTGCATTTATAACGTGCTAATCGACGGTGTCCCCATCGAGGCAGTTATTCTGCCGACCAGCACGAGGGGCCTCGAACTGGTTCCGGCCACGATTCAACTTGCAGGTGCGGAAATAGAGCTGGTATTGGCGATGCAGCGGGAAGTAAAGCTACGCGAAGCGGTATCGCCCGTGCGGCAGGACTATGACTACATATTAATTGACTGCCCGCCCTCGCTAGGGTTATTGACGCTAAACGCTCTCACCGCAGCCCACGGCGTGTTGATTCCCGTGCAGTGTGAGTATTATGCTCTGGAGGGTTTGAGTCAGCTTATGAACACGGTGTCCTTGGTTCAGAAGCACCTTAACCCAGGTCTTGTGGTGGCAGGTGCTTTGCTGACCATGTTTGACCCCCGTACTAACTTGGCCTCCCAAGTAGTCGACGAAGTGAGGGCTTACTTTAAGGATAGGGTGTACGCCACGGTAATTCCGCGCAACGTGCGCCTTAGCGAGGCTCCCAGCCACGGTCAGCCCATTTTGGCGTATGACCCAAAATCTAAGGGGACAGAAGTATACATGGAACTAGCGCGAGAGGTGATTGCGCGTGGGTAAACCGCGGTTAGGCAAGGGGTTGCAGGCCCTGATAACCGACATGTCCACCACAGGAGCGGATGAGGTCCAGCAGATTGCTGTCCACCTG
Organism: Selenomonadales bacterium; assembly: GCA_018335585.1. Lineage (NCBI taxonomy): Bacteria > Bacillati > Bacillota > Negativicutes > Selenomonadales > Selenomonadales bacterium. The sequence continues at coordinate 40,451 of JAGXRZ010000023.1, read as the reverse complement.
ATTGTGCCTAACCCCTATCAACCGCGGCGCGTATTTGCGGAGGAGGAGTTAGCTGAGCTTGCCGCCTCCATCAGGCAGCACGGGCTGATTCAGCCTGTGACGGTGCGTCCGCGGAGCGGGCGATATGAACTGGTGGTAGGAGAGCGTCGCTTGCGGGCCGCTAAGCTCGCCGGTTTGACAGAGATCCCCGCTCTGGTGAAGGAGTGGTCCGACCAAGAGGCTATGGAAGTGGCGCTTATTGAGAACTTACAGCGCGAGGACCTCAACCCCATGGAGGAGGCTGCCGCTTTCGCGCAGCTGCAAGAGCACCTTGGCCTCACACAGGAAGGCCTCGCCGAGCGGGTGGGAAAGAGCAGGCCGTACGTGGCTAATACTCTCAGGCTGCTCATGCTGTCTCCGGCCATAGCCGAACTTGTTTCACGTGGAACAATCAGTGCCGGTCACGCGCGGGCGATATTATCTGCCCCTGTGGCGAAGCGTGATATGTTGGCCCAGGAGATGGTCGCCAAGGGGTTAACGGTGCGTGAAGCCGAACGGTTAGCTGCGCGGGCAGCAGAAAGTGTTTCACGTGAAACAACAAAGCGCCCTGCCAAAGCCAAACTGCCTTTGGCCGAGTTACGAGAGGTGGAGCGCGAGTTGCGCGACGCGCTGCAGACACGGGTGGAACTGAAGGGGTCGCCGGAGCGCGGCACCATCGTCGTTACCTATCACAACTCTGAAGAGCTGGAACGACTTAGAGAGTGGCTTCTTAGAGCAGGGGGCTAACTATGCGCGACATCATCTACATGGACAATGCGGCTACGAGCTGGCCGAAAGCTCCCGGGGTAGCTGAGGCGATGGCTGCTTTCATGACGCAAGGAGCAGGCAGTCCGGGGCGCAGCGGACACGCGCTCTCACTACAGGCGAGTCGCGCGCTCTTTATGTGTCGTAACCAGATAGCGGAGCTAATCGGGGTGTCGGACGCCTCGCGCATAATCTTTGCCGCGAACGCTACGCACGCGCTAAACATGGGCCTGTTTGGCTTTCTCACTCCGGGGGACCACTGCATTACAACCTCTATGGAGCATAACGCCGTCATCCGTCCGCTCCGTGAGCTGTCTAGGCGCGGTGTAGAACTGACCATACTCCGGTGTGCGGGGGACGGCACGTTAGAGGCAGAGGCGGTGCGCCGGGCCATCAAAAGCAACACGAAGCTGGTGGCCATAACACACGCCTCCAATGTCTGCGGGACACTGCTGCCGCTAGCGGAGATTGCGGCCGTGACGCGTGAAGCGGACGTGCGGCTCCTAGTAGACGCCGCGCAGACAGCGGGCGTCATGCCGCTCTGCTGCGAAGCGTTAGGCGTAGACATGCTGGCTGCTCCCGGGCACAAGTCTCTACTTGGGCCGACGGGAACGGGCTTTCTTTATGTGCGAGCAGGTATCGAGCTCGCACCCCTCATTTACGGAGGCACCGGCAGCCACTCGGAACTGCCGGATATGCCGGAAGTATTGCCTGATCGCCTAGAAAGCGGTACGCTTAATGCGGTAGGACTAGTGGGACTTTCGCAGGCGCTCCACTACCTCGCCGCGCGGGGTCAAAGCGCCATCAGAGAGCACGAGCAGGGCCTTGCGGCAAGGCTACGCACCCGCCTCGCGGCTATCTCCGGTGTTACACTGTATGGTACCGGCGAGGGGGCGCCCATTGTCGCCTGTAATGTGCGCGGCATAGGCTCCACGGAAGTAGCACATATCTTGGATGCTTCCTTTGGCATTGCTGCCCGCGCGGGGCTGCACTGTGCGCCCCTTGCGCACGAGACACTCGGGACATTAGCGCAAGGAATTGTGCGCTTTAGCCCGGGCCCCTTTTCAACCGCGGACGAGATTGACACAGTAGCAGAAGCCATCGAGCAGATCGCGGAGGAGAGGTTTTAGTGCTAGGCACGGTAGTTAACGCTCTGGCCATCTTGGCGGGAGGCCTGCTAGGGGCAGTACTTGGCGGCGTAGTCAAAGAGAAAAGTCGCGATACCGTGATGCACGGCCTAGGTCTTTCTGTAGCGATAATCGGGTTGACGATGGCCTTCAAGGCTGAAAACCCTCTGATCGGCATCGCCAGTCTTGTGCTGGGGGGTCTAGTCGGCGAGTGGATTGACATCGAGGGTCGCCTCTACGGCGCCGCAGCCAAGGTGGAGAAACGCTTTGTGCACGGCAAAGGAGGACTCGCGCAAGGCTTTGTCACAACCAGCCTGATCTATTGTGTAGGCGCGATGGCCATTATGGGGAGCCTAGAGAGCGGTATGACGGGCAATCACGCCACGCTTTACGCTAAGGCCATGTTAGACGGTGTCTCGGCAGTGGTGTTTGCTTCTACGCTTGGTCTTGGCGTTGCGCTTTCGAGCCTTTCCGTATTTGCGTATCAAGGCGCGATTACGCTTTTGGCGGCTTGGATTTCGCAGTGGCTTACCCCTGCCGCCGTAACCGAGATGACGGCTACAGGGGGTATACTGATCGTGGCGATAGGCCTAAACATCCTAGGCATAAAGAAGATCCGCGTCGGCAACCTTTTGCCTGCGATTCTAATAGCGGTGCTGCTAACGCTAGCCGTCGGGTAACGCCAGAAATCTTTCGAGGGGCTGCGAGCCACATGGAGACGCAGGCGGACGCCCTATGATGCTGGCGAACTCCTTGATATAGGATAATTGTTTGTGCATAGGAGACTCAGGAGGTCGAACACATGCCTATCTATGAATTTGAGTGTCCAAACTGCGGCTCCCTTGTGACTAAGCTCTGCCGCATGGGGACCGATGGCCGGGAAATTGAATGTCCGCGCTGCCTTGCGCGTGGACTTACACGCAAGCTATCGCGCTTTGCGTCTCCCGGCGCGGGAGGCGGCGACGCCTGCGGCAGCTGTAGCGCTACGTCGTGCGGCAGCTGTAGTGTGAAGTGAGGGTGACGATTCATGTGGGCAGCCTGTGCGAAGAGCCTTCCCAGGTGTAGGGACGTGCCTGTGGCACGTCCGCGGACGTGCGAAACGCACGTCCCTACAAGGTGTCTGTCGTCTTCTGCTTTCTACCAGCAAGAGCCATGTTTTCGCACACTTCTTATCCAGCTCATCCTGTAAATCCGGCTTATCCCGCAGAATTCGTATTTCTACGTTTCCCTCCTATCCTGCCTATCATCTCCGGCATCCGAATCATCCGAGGAAATAAACGTGACGGGAGGAATTTGATTGCGCATAGCGGAGCATCCCATTCTCAATTTTAAACGGGGAAAGCAAATTAAGTTCATCTACGAGGGGCAGGAACTCACTGGGCACGAGGGTGAGACAATCGCGGCGGCGTTACACGCAGCCGGAGTCAAGGTGCTGAGCAGGAGTGCCGTTCTGCACCGTCCGCGCGGCTTTTTTTGTGCCATAGGCACCTGCAGCTCCTGCCTGATGATGGTTGACGGCGTCCCGAACGTACGCGTCTGCGTGACGAAGCTCAAGGCAGGCATGGTTGTGAAAGAGCAGCAGGGGAGGGGGACACTCGCGTGAAGACGGTAGACATTTGTGTGATCGGTGGCGGGCCGGCGGGGCTTAACGCGGCGTTAGCCGCATCCGCAGGCGGGGCTAGTGTGCTCCTGCTTGACGACGCCGACCACCTCGGCGGGCAGTTGGTGAAGCAAACGCACATGTTCTTTGGCTCCGAGAAACAGCAAGCCGGCACGCGCGGCATCGATATCGCCACCGCTCTGACCAATGCCGTGCAAGGCATGCCGTCCATCGAGGTATGGCTGGAAGCTACCGCGCTCGGTCTTTACGACGACAGTGTGCTGACGGCGGAATGCCAAGGGGAATACCGCAAAGTCAGGGCCAAACGGTTTGTCGTGGCCACCGGGGCGAGCGAAAAGATGTTAGCCTTTAAGGGCAACGATCTGCCTGGCGTATATGGCGCCGGGGCCGTGCAGACACTGATGAACGTCTTTGGCATTAAGCCCGGGCAGCGCGTCCTTATGGTGGGTGCGGGTAACATCGGCCTAATTGTCTCTTATCAGCTTTTGCAGGCAGGGGTAAAGGTCGAGGCGATTGTCGAGGGCTCGCCTTACATCGGCGGATATCTCGTGCATGCGTCAAAAGTGAGGCGCGCCGGTGTGCCGATACTAACCTCGCACACTATTCTTGAAGCGTACGGCCAAGAGGCGGTCGAAGGCGCAGTAATCTGCCAGCTCGACTCCGCCTGGCAGCCGATTAAAGGCACAGAGCAGAGACTCGCGGTGGACGTCATCTGCTTAGCCGTAGGCTTGTCGCCTCTATCTGACCTGCTGTGGCAGGCCGACTGCCGCATGGTCTATATACCCGAGCTCGGCGGGCACGTCGCCTGGCGAGACGAAAACTTGCGCACCAGCCTCCCGCATATCTACATCGCCGGTGATGTTGCCGGCATAGAAGAAGCGAGCAGCGCGATGGTCGAGGGGTTGCTCGCCGGTTACGCCGCCGCGAAAGACATCGGCCTTGCCCCAAGTGATGTAAGCGAGCGCCTGCAGACGGCGAGGGAGCAACTTGTCGAACTGCGCAGCGGGCCTGTAGGGGAGAAAATTCGTTTTGGACTTGACTCAATACAACGGGGTGACGGAAATGGACAAAGCGCTTAAGCGTACAGGAGTGCCCGACAACAACGACCTTGACGCCGTTTATCCAAGCCGAAAGCGTTTATGCAAAGGCGCGGTAGCCGTACTCGAATGCTTTCAAAACATCCCCTGCAATCCTTGCGCGACTTGCTGTCCGCGACAGGCCATCAAAGCGTTTCACGACATCAATGACTTGCCGGTTATTGATTGGGACAAGTGCAACGGCTGCGCCATATGTGTAGCCAACTGCCCCGGCCTAGCTATTTTCGTTATAGACGAGAACTACAGCCCCACGGAAGCACTCCTTAAGTTGCCCTATGAGTTTGTGCCCCTCCCGCGTGCCGGGGATGCAGTGCAGGCGCTTAATCGGGCTGGGGAAGTGATATGCGCTGGGCGCATCGTACGCGTGCAAAATCCGCCGAGCTTTGACCGCACGGCGGTGGTGCATATTGCCGTGCCCAAGGAACTAGCGCAGGAAGTTCGGTTCTTTAGCCTGGGAGGTGCGGCAGATGAGTGAACTAGACAAGGACATCTTAGTTTGTAGGTGCGAAGACCTGACCTTAGCAGACGTAAAGCAGCTGATCGGTAAAGGGTACCGTACGCTCGATGAGCTCAGGCGCATAGCACGCTTAGGGATGGGGCCGTGTCAGGGGAAAACGTGCCGTGCCTTAGTGCAACGCGAGCTTGCGGCAGCGGGTACACCGCTTAAGCACCAGCTGCCGGGGACATATCGCCCTCCCACTCGCCCTATAACGCTTGGGAGCATTGTCGCGGGCAGCAGCGAGGAGGCGAGTAAAGATGCGCACTAGTGCCGAAGTAGTTATCATCGGCGGCGGCGTAAACGGCGTAGCCATCGCCTACGAGCTCGCCAAACGCGGGTGCACGGATGTAGTGGTGTTAGAGCGGGACTATTTGGCCAGCGGAGCCACCGGCCGCTGCGGCGCAGGCGTGCGCCAGCAGTGGGGGACCGAAATGAACCTTAGAATGTCCATCGCGAGCGTAAAAAGATTTGAGACTATGAACGAAGACCTCGCCTATGAGGGAGATATTGAGTTTAAACAGGGCGGATACCTGCTCCTGGCCTACACTCCGGCGGGGTGGGAGCAGTTCCAAAAGAACGTAGCGCTCCAGCGAAGTTTTGGTTTAGACGTAAAGCTATGTACGCCTAGCGAGGCGCGGGAAATTGTGCCGCATCTAAACACCGAAGGGTTAATCGGGGCCACTTTTAACCAGACCGACGGCCACTGCAATCCTTTTCATGTCACTGACGCCTACGCCCGGGCCGCGCGCCGCTTAGGCGTGGAGGTTATCACTAACATTGAGGTGTTAGGGATACGCCGCAGCAAGGCGGGCGAGGGGAACATCGTTGGCGTCGACACCACGCGAGGCTACATTGCCACGCCGGTCGTAGTGAACGCCGCAGGCGGTTGGTCTAAGGCCATAGCTGCTATGGCGGGCGTAGATATCCCCACCTACTCGGAGCGACACCAAATCCTGGTGACCGAGCCGGTTGCGCCAATGCAAGGCCCGATGGTCATGTCCTTTCATCATCACATCTACTGTCAACAGACGCCACACGGGAGCTTCATTATGGGCCTCGGAGATGCCGCGGAGAGGCCGGGTTATAGCAGTCGCTCCACCTGGCAGTTTCTAGAGGAAATGGCGCAAAAGATTACTTGGCTGTTGCCGCCGCTCAAAGGCATCCGCGTCGTGCGGCAATGGGCAGGCTTGTACAATATGACACCAGACCGCACCCCCATTTTGGGCAGTGTGCCTGCGGTGCCGGGGTTCTATATGGCCGTCGGTTTCAGTGGGCACGGGTTTATGCTCGCGCCGATGACGGGCGTACTCCTTGCGGAAAATATCTTGGGCTTGCCGGCCTCCTTACCCATCGAGAAGATGGATTTGGGCCGCTTTGCGCGGGGCGAGCTCTTCAACGAGCCGTCGGTGGTCTAGCGGCGGCCCGGTGCTTTTTGGCGTTGCTGACCGGTCGTGGAGTCAATATACCAGTCGTCCTCTAGGAGTAGCTCCCCAATAGGAACAAAGCTGTAGCCTTGAGCCAAGAGCTCGTTAACAATCGCTTCGAGCGCTTGCGGCGTGTAGGTGGCGTTGTTATGAAACAAGACAATGGCGCCGGGATGAGCTTGTGTAGTGACGCGCGTAAAAATCGTTTGCGGGGTGGCTTCTTTGCGCCAGTCCAACGAGTCGATGCTCCATTGCACGACGTGATAGCCTAGGGCTGTTATCGTCTCTACGACGCGGTTGCTGTACGCACCAAACGGAGGGCGGAAGAGGCGAGGGGCGAGGCCTGTGGCTTCCTTAATGATTTCGTGCGTGCGCGAGACCTCATGCGTTATCTGTTCCACCGTCAGCGTGACGAAGTTAGGGTGGGTAGAGGAGTGGTTCCCAATTTCGTGGCCGGCGGCAGCGATGCTCCGCGCCACGTCAGGGTACTTTTCCACCCAAAAACCTACCAGAAAGAACGTGGCTCGCACTTGTGCCCGTTCGAGAATCGCTAGGAGGTCGTCGGTATAGTCTGCGCCCCAGGCAGCATCAAAGGACAGAGAAAGTACTTTCTCTGTCTTTTCTACGCTGTAAATGGGAACCAGGCGGGTGGTCGTGGCCACTGCCGCTAGGTTCCTCTGTAGCCAACCTGGGTAGGAAAGGTTTGTCAACTGCCAAAGTAGCACTAAGCCTATTAAGAGCGCCAACCACTGCTCACGCCGCTTTAGCCGCAGCACTATCCACATGCGCACCCCTCCAAGCTCCATCTAAGCCTATGCATAAGGCAGAGAGGCTATGCGCGGAGGAAATGAGGCTACTTTTTGCGCAGCACGGTGCCGACAGCCAGACCGGCAGAGATGGCAATTGACATGTGGGCGACGCTAGACATGGCAACTAACGCCTCACGGTAATTACCCTGCGCAAAGTAGAGCATGCCAAGATAGGCAGACGCGCCCGGTACTAGGGGGATAATGCCCGCAATAATGTATACCGTCGCCGGGAGTTTGCTAGCGCGTGCTAACAGCTCGCTACCTAGCCCTACCACCGACGCGGCAAAGAATACGGCGGCGGCGGAAACGACGCCGGCATACTGCAGGCTAAGGAAGACGCCGTACCCAAGGGCACCAATCAGCCCGCAAAAAACAAGTGACCTTGGCGGCGCCCGAAAGATAAGGGCAAAGCTCAATGTCCCAATAAAACAAGCGGCCAGGAGCAGCGGCGTATTCATAACAGACCTCCAAACGCAGCCCACACGGATAGCACTGTACCGACGCCGGCAGCCACGGCGATAGCGACAAACAGCGCCTCAACCATGCGGGCCGCTCCCGACAGCAAATCGCCGCTGATGGAGTCGCGCACGGCATTGGTGAGCAGTACGCCGGGCACTAGAATCAAGATGGATCCGATTACAGTGGGCTGTAGGCTTGTCGGCAAAATCAAGTACATGAGTACCGCATTAAGCGCGCCTAACGCGCCGCCGCAGTAGTCGACGGCAAAACGGTTGACGCCGAGGCGCCCGAGTTTACCTATGAGCAAAAACACCAGGAGACCGCCAATTCCCCCGACGAGGCTGTCGACGGCAATCCCGCCAAACAGTGCTGTGAAAGAACCGCCCGCCAAAAACGCGGCGCCAGCCGCGACGCGCGGCGAGTAGACCTCGCGATGCCGAGCAAGGCTCTCTAGTGCCGTCAATGCTGTCTGTGGCGAGGTATTTATGTCAATGCTCCGGGAAAACTGGTTGATGGCGCAGACTAGGCTCAGGTCGTAGGCAGTGTGGGCAACACGACGCACGGCGCTAGCCAGCTCCCCGCCTAGCGAGAGCGTCAAATAAATGCCAGTCGGCGTGGCAATAACGTCTGCTTCCTCCGCCCCAACGGCGCAGAGAATGCGCTGCACCGTATCTTCCACTCGACAGACTTCCGCGCCACCCCTGAGCATCAGTTCGCCCGCCGTCAACCCGAGGCGCAACAACGTGTCAGTTGAACTCATGTGACACCTCCTCTTAGGTATTCTAGCACTCCACTGCGCAGTAGGGGTTAAGAAAGTGTGAAAGTGAGCGCTAGTGTCTTAGATAAAAGGGAACAGACAAAAAGTCGCGAATTATTAACAGAGCTAGCCTGCTATTTCAGCGCAAAGGGCATGCTAGATTTTACGGACGAGACTAAGGAAGGCGGGACAGGGTGTGAGTGCAGGACGCGTGGACGATCGCCTACTAGTTAGGCAAGAGGTGCGGCAAAAACTCGTCGCCTTGGCACGTGCCCCCTATGCCGCAGGGGAGCTCGAAAAGGCGCTGCGTCAGTTAGCAGCACAGGGCCCCCACGCTAAGCTAGGTGCCCTATGCTTGCTTGAGGAGACTGCCGAGGAGCGCGAGGCTTCGCTAGCGGCCGATTTGCTGATTGCGCTAGGCGACAAAGGCGCGATTGACGTTGCCATGAGCCTGCTGCATCAACGCAAGGTTGCCGATGTCGCAAAGGGGCAACTGCTGCGGTTCTTGGCGGCCATGGGCTGCGACCCGAGTGAGCTTATGACACCTGCCGTATTTCGCGACATCAATAAACTAGCTAGCGACTCTATGGAGTTGTTGCTTAAGGACATGGCCGGTGACGAAACCATCCTCGGTTATGTCTTAGAGGAGTTTGCCACTTTTCCACCCGAGCTCCAGTACAGCTATGTGCAAGACCTGATACGCACGCAGGACATCAGGGTCATTCCGCTACTTGGCGTGTTGGCGCGCGTAGATGACGAAGTGATTGCCGCAGAAGCCGTCAAGGGGCTAGGAACGATAGGGGAGCCACGTTCGCTAGGCGTGTTAGACCAAGTGCGCGACCAAAGCGAAGGGTTGATTAGGCGACTCGCTGAACGTGAGGCGAGGCGGCTGCGTTTCAAAGGACTTACCCCTGAGTCGCCCTCCCGCGCGGCGCTAGGCGAAGTCGTACATGTAGCCGTAACTAGCATCGATGGGCAGGGGTGCCGCATTGTCTGGATAGCTAGAGTTTTGGACAAGAAGCGCGGGAGGCTTATAGCCGCAAACTTCTTGTTAAGCCTTGAGGAGGGGCTTAAAGACTGCTACGGCACGGCGCATACTACGCGACGTGAGAGCGCGAAAATGTGCAAGTCGCTTAAACGGACGCATCCGCTAGTAGAGGGCGACTTAGCCTACGCTACCTTGCTGGTGCGCGATGCGCTCTTTGTCAGTCAGCGGCGAGGGCAACCTCTGCCGCCGCAATGGACATACTGGAAGCGGGTTTTTGCGTCCGAGGAGCTGACGCCTGCGCAGTACGTTCCCGAGCCAACGAGTTGGGCAGGGGAAGGCAGTGTAGAAACGGCAGTGCCGGAACTCCTGACGCTCGAAGAGCTAGCGGAGTGGTACGAAGAAGACCCTCTAGTCTATGATGCGGCAGAAGAGATAATGAAAATCGGCAGACGCCTGCGGAGCATCAAAGCTAAAGCTCGCGCCGCCGACGATGTGCTAAGGAAAGTGGCGACCGCTCTGTTTGAACCTCGCCTCCCACAAATTATTCGCCGACTAGACCTAACCGGCGAGTTCCTTGGGCGCCGCGGCAAGGTAGCCCCGGCACGCCTGCTGCTTAGGATTGCGCGGGAGCTCAAGGCAGGTGAGTCGCCGGAACACAACGCCTTTCTGCGCAACTTGCTGCTCCTGAGCGTGCGTGTAGCCGAGCACAACCTTAAAGCCGGATATGATTTGCGGCGCATTCCTCTGGAAATTGAGTAAGCCATACCCATAGCGCGGCAATTAGTGGACGTGCTAGAATTACGTTTGGAATAGATTTAAGGAGGTGACAGTATGACTTACAGAATTCATAGCGAATGCTTTGCCTGTGGAGCTTGTCTGCCTGAATGTCCCACCGAGGCCATCGTCGAGGGAGCTATTTACGTTATCATTCCCGACAAGTGTATCGACTGTGGCGCTTGCGCGGCCGTATGTCCGGTCGATGCCCCTAAGCCCGACTAGGATGCGGGGGACGAACGATTTATCTTGGATTACTTGGATACGGAGAAGATAGTCAGGATAAAGGGGAGCGAGAGTCGCTCCCTTTTTGTGTGGACGACGATTAATCTCGGATTGGGTGGATACGGGGGATCCCGATAATCCGATGAAATCGGCGTGGAGACGAAAAAAATTTCAGCGGAAAAGAGGAATAAGCCAAGTGATACGCGAATATCTTTTTAAGCATAAAATTTTCAATCTAAAATCTACAAGGATGTGTGGGCATGGACGTCAAACACTATCAGAATCACACTCTAGTTGACATCGCCTACTTGGCGCTTAAGAGCGACATAGCCGAGGGTAGTCTGCTGCCCGGACAAAAGCTTATCACGCGTGAGCTAAGCGAGCGTTACGGCGTCAGCGAAACTCCCATAAAGCAAGCGCTTAACAGACTTATCTCTGAGAGTTTGGTAGAAAACACGCCACGCAAAGGCATGCGCGTCAAGGACATTGACTTAGTCTCACTCGAAGAGCTGCTTGATGTGCGCCGTATGGTGGAGATGTATTACGCTCCGTCGATTATCAGGCATTTCGCGGAGAATGCAGAGCTGCAGGAGCGATTTAAGCGCAACATCGCGGAGCACCGTGAGCTTGTGCTCTATGGCGCAGACGCGCGTGACCACGTGCGAAACTACGCCCTCGACCTAGAATTTCATCAGATGTACATTGGCTGCGCCAGCAACGCCCGCATTGCGCAAGTCTACAACAACTTGGGTACGCACGTATATGCATGCTACATCTACAAAAAGCAAAGCCAGGCCGAAACGATAGCCGGGGTAGACGAACATGAAGCAATCTATCAAGCGCTAGGGAGCGGTAGCTTGGCCGCTCTGCAAGAGGCGGTAGAGATTCACCTTGACAACGCGCGGCGAAAAATCATCAGCGTTCTGCGGGACAGGTAGCCAAGAAGGGGGCGGAAGCATGGACTTGTCAGTCAACCTAGCGGGCAAGGTGGCGGTAGTGACCGGCGGCGGCGGGGTGCTGTGTGCCCACATGGCCAAAGCACTTGCGTCCCAGGGAGCGCGTGTGGCGGTCTTAGACATTAACGAGCAAGCGGCACAAACTGTGGCGGCAGAAATAGTCGCGGCCGGCGGTAAGTCGATTGGGCTTGCGGCTAATGTGGTGAATAAGGAGTCTCTGCTCGCGGCGCGCGAGGCAACACTAGCTGCGTTTGGTAGCATAGACATTTTAATTAACGGCGCGGGCGGAAATAGCCCCAAAGCCACGACTAGCGAGGAAAAGTCCTTCTTTGAGCTAACGCAGGAGGACATGCGCTTTGTGTTTGACCTCAACTTCTTCGGCACCGTGCTGCCGACACAGGTGTTCGGTGAGATTATGGCCAGGCAAGGGAAGGGAGTAGTAATCAACATCTCTTCTATGGCCGCCTTCACTCCGCTGACGCGCACCATAGCCTACAGCGCAGCTAAAGCCGCCGTCAGCAACTTTACACAGTGGATGGCCGTGCACTTTGCCCACCATTACTCTAGCGCTCTGCGCGTAAATGCGATTGCACCCGGCTTCCTCTTGACTGAGCAAAACCGCTATCTCTTGACCGACAAAGAGAGCGGGCGGCTCACCTCGCGCGGGCAGAAGATTATCGATGCGACACCCGCCGGGCGTTTTGGTGAAGCGGAGGAGCTAATCGGAGCGATGCTCTTCCTGTGTTCCGAGGCTGCGTCCTTTATTAGTGGCACAGTCATTCCTATCGACGGGGCGTTCTCGGCCTACAGCGGGGTGTAGTATGCAGAACCGTTATCTTACGGCCACCTCCGCCGCCGGGCTAAGCCCGCAGGAAATACAGCGCTGCATTGCCGAGTCCTTTAGCGAATATCGCGGCGCAAAGCGCATCCTGCTTATTCCGCCGGACATATCACGCGGTAATGCCTATGCCGGGCCAATTGTCGGCTTTCTCCGGTCGTTCTTTCACGGCGCCGACATTGAGCTCCTACCGGCTATAGGCACGCACACGCCGATGACTAAGGCAGAGGTCAAGTACATGTACGGCGACATTCCCATGGAGAAGGTGCATGTACACGATTGGCGTCTTGGCACCGCCAAGCTAGGTGAGGTAGCGGGAGTAGGCATGCCCTCTATTCCTGTCGAGGTCAGCACGCGCATCCTAGACCCAAAGTACGAGCTTGTTGTCTCCATCGGGCAGGTAGTTCCACACGAAGTGGCAGGGTTCGCCAACTACACCAAGAATGTTTTGGTCGGCTGCGGCGGGCTGGGCATGATTAACGGCAGCCACTATTTGGGCGCGATGTACGGCATGGAACGCCTGATGGGGCGCGCCAAGAATCCCGTGCGCGAGCTCTACAACTATGCCGCCGGTCGGTTCTTGTCCGAACTGCCCCTGGCATACATTTTAACTGTGACGACGCCGTCTCCCACAGGGCTGCGAGTGGAAGGTGTGAGCATAGGTCAAGGCGACGAGCTCTTCTTTAGAACAGCGGAACTGAGTCGGGCCAAGAACATAACTGTCTTGCCCGAGCCCATTCACAAGGCCGTCGTGTACCTTGACGAAACTAAGTTTAGGACTACGTGGGTTGGCAACAAAGCAATCTACCGTACGCGCATGGCGCTAGCCGACGCGGGCGAGCTCGTGATTATTGCCCCGGGTTTACACGGGTGCGGCGAAGATGCACATAACGACCTGCTGATTAAAAAGTACGGCTATAGGCCGGCAGCAGAAGTTGTGGAGGCCGTGCGCCAAGACCCGGACCTAGCGCAAAACCTCGCTGTGGCAGCCCATTTAATCCACGGTTCGAGCGAGGGGCGATTTAGCGTTAGCTACGCGCCGGGACACATGACGGAAGAGACCATCCGCAGCCTTGGCTATGGATGCCTGCCGCTCACCGACACACTCGCCAAATACGATATCGCCGCATTGCGGGACGGGTTTAATGAAGTAAACGGCGAGCGCATCTTCTTTGTGCGCGACCCTGCGCTTGGGCTGTGGACAACGGCAGCGAAATATAACTCCCATGAGGAAGGGGGCGTAGCCTGTTGTTGATTCTTGTGCTGGAGGCCTCGACGGCCTCGGCCAAAGCCATGCTTTACAGCCACACCGCAGGCATCAAAGGCACGCTACAACGTAACTATTCAAGCGCGGCAGGCGACACCCTGACCTTCGACGCGGACCTAATCATGGCAGAGACGCTAACTACCGCGCGAGACTTGCTCGCAGAACTTAACGTACAGCAAGTGGACTTAATTGCTACCTGCAGCATCTGGAGCCACAGCCTGCTCCTCTTAGCGGATGACAAGCGACCTCTGTCGCGCCTAAGTACCTGGGCAGACACCAGCGCCTCTTCTACAACCAAAGAATACCGGCGCGACCTCGCTCTCTACCGGTCACTGTATCAACGTACCGGCTGCCCTATTCATGTTACCTACACCCTGTGGAAATATATTCATGAGCGCGACGCGGGGCGCGCTCCGCGCGGCGGTTACATCTCCTCTATGCCGGAGTACTTATTCTATACCTTGACTGACGAGTTGGCTGTCTCCAGAAGTACAGCCTCGGCCGGCGGGTTTCTCAACATCCACACCTTAGAGTGGGACACGGAGGCACTCTCGCTTGCCGGCATCGGTCCCGCGAGGTTGCCGCGCTTAGTGGATTCTCTGTATACCGCTCCGCTTGGCGCCCGCGCCGCGGCCAGCCTAGGATTATCTGCCGGTACGCCGGTCTTAATTACCGGGGCGGACGGCTGTATGCATCACGTAGCAGCGGGGGCTTTTGCCGGCAATGTGGTAACGCTCTCGGTAGGAACCAGCGCGGCACTCAGGTTAGCAGCAGACCGCGTGATGGTAGCGGATTCCCCTTCGACTTGGTGTTATGTCGGCGTAGAGGACATGTGGGTTGTGGGGTGCGCGATTGCCGGTGCCGGCAACTGCATTGATTGGGTCGTAAAAAAAATTTTAAATCGCGCCAACGGCAACGACTGGGGTGCACTAGAACAAGGGGCCCTAGAGTCACTGCGCCATGGGCGAGCCCCCATCTTTCTGCCCTTCCTCGTCGGGGAGCGCAGCCCAGGCTGGGATGACGCGCGCAAAGGTGTATTCTGCGACTTAGAGCTAGAGCACACCGGCTCCGACCTTTTCTACGCGGTGTTAGAGGGAGTTCTGTTTAACCTTAAGCAGTGCTACGACCTGATGCGCCCCATGTTTGGCCGCGAGATAGCCTCCGTGAACATTTCGGGCGGCATTGAGGCTTCGCCTTTGTGGCTTACTATGGCCGCCTCGTTGCTTGGGCGCAGCGTACAGACTAACGGAAGCCAGCACGCCTCGCTCTTAGGAGCGGCCATGCTGGGGCTGCAAGCAGGCGGGTTGCTCGACACAGTTAAGCACGTACAGCCCATCCCCGGAGCGCGCATCGAGCCGAATCCAGAAATCGCGGAAGCTCTCCACAGACGCTATGCAGCCTATCTCGAGCACTACAGCCGGACGCAAGGGACGGAAAGGATGGACAGACAATGAGGGTGTTGATTACGCCGCGCTCATTTAAGAACTATCGGGACTTAGTCCTGCCTCACTTTACCTCGCGCGGGTGGACCGTAGCAGAGAACACGAGCGGCCGCACGCTGACCGAGGACGACCTTATCGACGCCTGCCATGCCGGGGTGGACGGCATTATCGTGGGGCTTGACCCCATGCCGGGGCGCGTGCTGCGCGAGTGCGTGGGCCTTAAAGCCATCTCCAAGTACGGCGTAGGACTCGACAACATAGACCTGCTGACGGCGAAAGAACTTGGCATCGAAGTGCGGGCGGCCATAGGCAGCAATAATATATCGGTCGCGGAGCTAGCCATAGCGTTGATGTTTGAGGCGGCCCGCCGAGTGTCGGCGCAAAGCGCTAAGGTTAAGGCCGGCAAATGGGAGCGCACGCTCGGCATGGAGCTTACCGGGAAACGTCTGGGACTAGTGGGTGGTGGACAAATCGGGCAAGAGGTAGCAGTGCGGGCTAGGGGTCTAAGAATGGAAGTTCTTATCTACGACCCATATCTTAACGCCGAGCAGTTCCTAGCGACCTACGGCATTAAGCGCGTTGACTCGCTGTCGACTCTCCTCAGCGAGGCGGATGTTGTGTCCTTGCATGCACCGCTTAACAGCCAGACACGGCACCTAATCTCTCTGGATACCTTGGCGCTAATGAAGCCGAGTGCCATCATCATTAACACGGCGCGCGGTGAGCTGATAGACGAGCAGGCTCTCTTTCTGGCTCTCCAAGCGAAGCGCATAGCGTTTGCGGCTGCAGACGTATTTTCCAGCGAACCACCGCCGCCACACGCCCCGCTCCTAGGCTTAGACAATTTCCTGCTTACTCCCCACAGCGGCGCGTACACGGCTGAAGCGAACGAGCGCATGGCCGTGCTCTCCGCCGAAAATCTCATCGCTATGCTCACGCGCAGTAACGCTTAGGAGGAATCAGGGTAATGAAAAAGCATGATGTGCTCGGCGCATTAGTTAAGAGTGGACTGGTGGCCGTCGTGCGCGCCGAGGACGCCGCTACGGCCGAAGAAATCGCCGCTGCGTGTTTGGCGGGAGGCCTATCTGCGGTCGAGATTACGTTTACCGTCCCCGGTGCCCTAGAGATCATCGGCTCGCTGCGGGCGCAGTACAAGAACGAGCTGCTGCTCGGCGCCGGGACGGTGCTAGATTCCGAAACCGCTCGCATGGCCATCCTAGCGGGAGCCCGCTACGTAGTCAGCCCGCATCTCAACCAAGAGACGGCCAAACTCTGCAATCGCTACCAGGTGCCTTATTTGGCCGGCGTAATGACCGTGCGTGAGGCGGTCGAGGCCATGGAGTGTGGCGTGGACATCCTTAAGGTCTTCCCCGGTGAGCTCTATGGTCCGGCGATTATTAAGTCATTCCTTGGGCCTCTGCCGCATGCTAACTTTATGCCCACAGGCGGCGTGTCCCTAGAAAACGTCGGGGAGTGGATTAAGAGCGGCGCGGTGGCCGTAGGCGTCGGCAGCCAACTGACCGCTCCGGCTAAACTTGGCAACTATGAAGCCGTGACCGCATACGCGAGAAATATGCTAAGCGCGATTAAGGCAGCGCGCGGGTCATAGATGTAGGCTATCGCCAAATCGGCGTAGACATTAGTAGAGGTAGCCAGAGAAAGGAGTGGGATGAGGCAACAGAGAGGATGTAGTCGCGCGTTCCTACTACTTATTATTTAGGGGAGGGTTAGTCAGTCTATGAAAAAGTTTAGGCTCATGATTCTAGCCGTTCTGGCACTCGTCGTCGCCTTAACCACGGTCCTGACGGTTGGCTGTCAGCCGCGGGCAGCGGAAGAGAAGTTCACGCTGCGGTTTAACCACGTGCTGGCACCGACCGAACCCTATCACGAAGGCTTCCTAAAGTGGGCGCAGCGCGTCAACGAGCGCAGCCGCGGCCGCCTGACCATCGAAGTTTCACACAGTGCGGCGCTTGGACGCGAAGAGGACATTATCGAGCAGCTCCGCATGGGTGCTAACATCGGCCAAAACACCGACTCGGCCAGACTAGGCATGTACGTGCCGGGCATCGCCGTGATGAATGCCCCGTATTTCGTGGAAAGCATTGAAGAAGTGCAGAGACTAAGGCAACTCCCCCTTGTACAGCAGTGGATTAGGGAGCTCGAGCTAAAGTACGGGATCAAAGTGCTGTCGTTCTACTGGGTACAAGGCGAACGTCATATGGTAACGAACAAGCCGATTAGACATCCGAGAGATTTGGCGGGACTGCGCATAAGAACGCCGGGAGCACCTATCTGGCAGGAGTCTATCCGTGCCATTGGAGCAACACCGGTAGCGCTTCCCTTTGGTGAGGTTTACACAGCTATGCAAACTAGGGCCATTGACGGCGCAGAGTTAGTGTACCGCAATGTGGAAGGGATGCGCCTGCACGAAGTCGCCAGCCACTTAAGTGAAACAGGGCACATTCGCTTGATTAACTTCTCTATCGTCGGTCGCGCGTGGTTTGACAGCCTGCCGGAGGACCTACAGAAGATCCTCGTGGAGGAGAACGAGCGTGCTGGGCTAGAGACCTCGCGTGGTATGGAGCAACAAGCCGCACAGCTGCGCGATCAGTTCCGCCAAAGAGGCATGACCATCGTGCAGGATGTCGACCTCGCTGCGTTTAGGCAAGCTGCTGAAGCAGCCTACACGGCACTCAATCTCACCACATTCCGCGATCAAATTTGGCAGCAGCTTGGCAAGACTCGGCCCTAACGCGACGCTTCGCAAGCAACTTCAGCCCACTGCGAGCGGTGGGCTGAAGTTGCCCAAGATACATGGCTTCAGGCAAAAGGGGGAACTGGCGTGAAAGAAGCGCTGTGCAGGGCGTATGTTTTTCTGGGTAAGGCGGAGCTGTTTCTAGCGAAGGCTGGAGTGCTAGCTTTTACCGCGCTGATTTTTATCTCTGCCGTGTCTAGGACCGCCGGGCGGCCGCTCGGTTGGACAAAGGACATGGCCATATTCGTGTTTGTGTGGTGTGTGTTTTTTTGTGCCGATGCTTGCTTGCGGGAGGATAAATTGGTGCGGGTAGATGTGCTCACCAGCCACCTCTCGCCACGCGTCAACTTTATTATAAAGACAATTAACTGGCTGCTAATCATAGGTTTTCTAGTGTACCTTATCTACTACGGCATATCGCTTACCTACACTAGCAGATTCGTGCGCTTTCAAGGGCTACCCCGCGTTAGTTATAGCTATGTGGCGGTGAGTCTTCCGATAGGGGCGCTCCTTATGCTGATTACGTCGAGCGTTAAACTTTTTGAGCACCTAAGATTCGCGAGGCTAGAGAAGGCGGGGATAAAATTATGGCACTAGTCTTTGCCGTCTTTCTGGTGCTGATGTTTCTTGGTATGCCCGTGGCGTTCGCCATTGGCATTGCTGGGGTTGTGTTCTTCATCCAACTTGGCACGTTGCCATTCACCATTCCAGGGCAGTTAATTTTGACGCAGGTGCAAAGCCTCGTGCTCCTCGCGATACCGTTATTTGTTTTTGCCGGGAATCTGCTTAATGAAACGGGCATTACCGAGCGGCTCATGAAGCTGGCCGCCGTGCTTGTGGGGCATATGCGGGGAGGACTGGCTCAAGTGACCGTGATTTTGTCTGCGATGATGGGGGGTGTGTCGGGCTCTGCTATTGCCGACGCGTCTATGCAAGGACGCGTTCTAGGCCCCGGCATGCTGCAGCGAGGCTATTCTAAAGGGTTCTCGGCAGGCATTATCGGCACTAGCGCACTTATCGTGACCATGATTCCTCCAAGTATCGGCCTTGTACTCTACGGCAGCATCGGCGAGGTCTCCATCGGGCGGCTCTTTGCCGCGGGGATAGTGCCAGGCATCTTGATGACGGTAGTTCTGATGTTTGGTGTCGCCTTTGTCGCACGGCGCAAGGGATATGTGCCGGAGCGCGAACAGCGCGGCTCGCTTGGGGAGGTTCTGCGCACGTTAGTTGATTGTGTGTGGGCTTTTCTGTTCCCCATCCTGCTTATTATAGGTTTGCGTGGTGGTTTCTTTGCGCCGTTTGAGGCGGGTGCTTTCGCCGTAGTCTATGCACTTGTGATTGGTGTTCTGGCCTATCGCCAACTAACGTGGAAAAAGCTTATGGCCTGCCTGCAACGTACCGTAGTTGACATCGGCATGATTATGCTGATTATTGCCATGTCGTCAGTGTTTAGCTACGGCATCACGTGGGAAAATATTCCTCAGGCCTTGGTAAGGTTCATTTTGGGCGTCTCTACTACGCCGTGGGTGGCCTTACTGATTATTGTGGCGTTTTTGCTCGTGGCGGGCATGTTTATGGATTCTACGGTGCTCATACTCCTCTTAACCTCGATCTTGATTCCCGTAGCGCGTGCGCTAGGCATCGACCTCGTTCACTTTGGGGTGGTGATGGTGTTGACGCTGACCATTGGGTTACTAACTCCGCCCTTAGGTGTGGTTATGTTTGTGGTATGCTCCATCTTTGAGTGTTCGTTTCAGGAATATGTGCGCGATTCGTGGCTGTTTATGGCGTCTATTGTCTTAGTAGTGGTAGCGATAATCTTTTGGCCGCAAATGGTGTTGTACTTGCCGAATCTATGGTTCGGGCGCGGCTAGCCTGCGCCATATTTTAAGGAGGCAGACCATGAACTTCAAGGACAAAGTTGTGCTCATTACAGGCGCCGGCGGGGGAATAGGCAGAAAGACGGCGGTGGCCTTTGCCGAACACGGAGCGACGGTAGCGGTCAACAACATACCTCCTGCTGCGGCCGGGGAAGAAACGTTGCGGCTAGTTACGGCCACAGGGCAGCGTGGCATCTACGTCGAAGCCGATGTCACTAAGGCAGATGAGGTTTCGTCTATGGTTGAGCAAGTAGTCCGCGCCTTCGGCAGGCTCGATATCGTGATAAATAACGCCGGCATCGTACTGCCCGGGCGTGTAGATAACATGTCTGAACAGGCCTTTGACCTCACCATGCAAGTTAACGTTAAGGGGACTTTCTTGGTATCCCAACACGCCGTGCGGCAGATGAAGAAACAAGGCGGGGGAGTAATTGTCAATATCGCCTCCGTGGCGGCGCAAAAGGGCATTCTCGACAGGAGCGCCTACTGCGCTTCCAAAGGGGCTGTCTTGGCGCTAACCCGAGCCATGGCGGCAGACCACCTCGGGGATAAGATTAGGGTGAATTGCGTTTGCCCGGGCACGACCTATACCGCCTCGCTTGAGGAGCGCCTTCAAGCGCTGCCGGACCCGGAAAAAGCGCGGCAGGAGTTTATGGCCCGCCAACCTATGGGGAGATTTGGCCTAGACAGCGAAATCGCCTATGCCATACTTTTTGCCTGCTGCGAAGAAGCTGCGTTTATGAACGGGAGTATAATCAACATCGACGGCGGTGCGCTAATTTAGGGAGAGAGCTAACGAATTAATGCGGATGGGGCCGGATGGGTCGGATAGGACGGATGGGAGAGGGCAAGGGTGCCCCCTAATCCGGCTCATCCTGCAAATCCGGCTTATCCGTTTGAATTTCCTTCGCAGGTTCTTCTCATCCTTCCTGCCGCATCCCAATAATCCGACGAAATGCGCCCGTACCCTTGATTATATTAAGATATGCGCTATAATATATCAAGGAGGTGTTAGTATGGGTGAAGAGACCAAGATGATACTGGAGATGTTGCGGGACGGCAAGATTACCGCCGATGAGGCGACCCGCCTGTTGAACGCTGCTCAGCCTGCTAGGAGAACCCACGAATCAGAAGGCGCCTTCTTTAGTGACCTGCGCGATGTCGCGAGTGAAGTCGTACAGCGTGCGCGCAAGGAAGCTAAGGAGGCTGTGCGCCGCGCTAACGAAATCCTGCGTGAGGAGCAGCGGGGTGCGCGGGAGCAAGCGCGTGAGCTCGCAGAAGAGGCCCGCGACGAAATGCGGGAGAAGCTGCGCGAGGCGAAGCAGCGCCTTAAGGAAATGCGGCGGGAGCTAAAGCAACGCCTGCGGCATGAAAGTGCTACAGCAGACTTAGCTGAGGAGACAGAAGAAG
The DNA here is from genome assembly GCA_018335585.1 of Selenomonadales bacterium. NCBI lineage: Bacteria > Bacillati > Bacillota > Negativicutes > Selenomonadales > Selenomonadales bacterium. Next base: position 19,340 of record JAGXRZ010000023.1, on the reverse strand, counting down.
AGATAGAGAGCATGCAAGACGAAATCGACGAAATGCAGGATGAGGTCGAGGAAATCGAGGATGAGCTCGAAGAACTCGAAGAAGAGGAGGAAGAGGAAGAAGAAGACGAAGATGAGGAAGGGCACTGTGAGCCGACCGGCGGCGTGTTGGCCAGCGTCATTAGTGCTTTAGGCGGGGGACAGACGTACAACTGGCAAGAGAATCTTTCCGGTGAAATACCTAACGTGCCCGTGCCGCACATTGTAGTGCGCGGGGTCAACGGGCGAGTAATAGTCGAGCTCACCGACGACGCCAAGTGGCACTTGACGGCGGAAAAGTCGGCCCGCGCGGCTAACGCTGCCGAGGCGAAGGCCTTAAGCCGCAATCTGTACTCAGTCGAGACGACCGCGGAAGGCCTAGTTATTGCGGCCAAGCAAGTGTTTGGACAAGCGCGCGCCGTCAACTTTCATCTGCGCCTGCCGCAAAACCATATCTATGACCTTGACTTAAGCGCCGTAAACGGGAGTGTTCGCGTCAAAGGCGTCGCCGCCAAGCGACTTAGAGCCAGCACCACTAACGGCCAAGTCGCGGTCGAGAGTATGGCGAGCGAGATTAGCCTGTCCTCCGTAAACGGCCGCGTGGAGCTTTACGGCGCGGCGGCAAGTGTAGCGTGCCGCACGGTTAACGGTAGTCTCTCGGTTACTTGCCCCACACTGCACGCGGGGACGATGGCTCTAGACACCGTAAACGGCAGCATAACCCTGCGACTGGCAAACAGCCAAGACGTCGGCGTTAAGATTAAGGGCGCCAACGTACACGGCTCTGTAGAAGCAGAAGGCTTAGGCCTTAAGGTAGACGTCGTCCGGCATACGGTAGGCAGGAAGCTTCGGGCTGAGAGCGAAGGCGACTTCTCCGCTTGGCTAGAAATCGAGGCCAAGTCGGTGCACGGCTCGATAAACATAGCGCCCGCCCGCTAACCCGGCAGGGAAAGACACGTCGCGTGGGGAAGATAAAGTCGTCGGGAAGCCGACGACTTTGTTATTTTGACAATGAGGGGGAACAACATGCGCATTGCGCTAATTGCCCACGACCAGAGGAAAGAAGCCATGATTAAGCTCGCCAAAGAGCACCACAGCTTTCTCAAGGCGCAGCGCCTAGTCGCCACGGCTACTACCGGAGCCCAGCTAAGTGCGATGACCGGGTTAGAGGTGACGCAAGTGCTGTCAGGCCCACAGGGTGGCGACGCGCAGATTAGCGCTATGGTGGCCACACGACAGATAGACGTAGTTATCTTTCTGCGCGACCCGCTGACCGCCCAACCGCACGAGCCTGACATCACCGCGCTGCTTAGGATATGCGACGTACACGATGTTCCCTTGGCCACTAACCTAGGTACCGCCCGCGCCTTGCTGACAGCATGCTCACAGAAGCCTGCGCTTTGCGGCTGCTAGCCTTGGCAAAGACAGGACGATGTGATAAACTGATGCGCACGTGTTGGAATTTACGTCTGCTCGCCCATAGTATGGAGTAGGAACGTATACACGCTGTAAGAAATGGATAGATTCTTAGCAAGCGCTACCAAACATGCGCTAGGAGAAAAGCATAAAGGAGGTAGTTGAATGGCAACTAGCCAGACCAGAGCTAGGATTGCACTTGCACTGGGATTGCTCCTTGCCGTCACTCTACTGGGGTTCGGGGGAAGTTTCACGGGTGTGACACAGCAAGTAGGTTACACGCTAGGCTTGTTGACGCCGGCACGCGCGATCACCATTGTGGCTGATGGCCAAGAGATAGCACTAGAGGTGCGTGTCGCTACGGTAGAAGAAGCGTTAGCAGCAGCAAAGATTGTCCTTGGAGAACATGACAGAGTAAGCCCCGAACTAGCCGGTAAGATTCAAGACCAAATGGAAATAGTGGTTACGCGCGTGACCAAGAGTCAGATTGTAGAGCACGAACGCATCTATTTCCACGAGATTCGGCGCGCCAACCACAACCTAGAACGAGGCGTCACACGTACAATACAGCGCGGCAGGGAAGGGCGCCGAGCCGAGCACTACGAGGTTGTGTACGAGGACGGCCAGCGCGTATCTAAGACGCTGCTCAGTTCGGAAGTGCTAGAGCCGAAGGTCGACAGAATCGTGGAGTACGGCACGATTGGCTCTCTCTCGCGCGGAGGCAACACCTACCGCTTTACGAGGGTGTTGTATGTGATAGCCACCGCCTACACCGCAGGCCCGGAGAGCACAGGCAAGTCTCCCGGACACCCAGCCTTTGGCATTACGCGCTCGGGACTGCCCGTGGAGGTCGGACATATCGCAGTAGACCCGGACTTGATTCCGCTCCTCAGCCACGTCTATGTGGAAGGGCTGTGTGCCTTCTCCGCCCAGTTTAACGGCAGGTATTTTGCCACCGACACCGGAAGTGCCATTCAAGGGAACCGCATCGACATCTACTTTGAGCGTGTCGAAGACGCCATTCGCTTCGGACGCCGACGCATGCGCGTGTATGTCTTGGCAAGGTAGACGCTAAACAACAGAGGGGCTGTCCCATCACCGGATGGAGACAGCCCCTCTGCTTTAAGTACCTTGCTAAGTGCTACTTCTTCTCAAGCGCTAGGTTCAGGTCTTTAATTAGCGCATCTACGTCAATGCCGTGCGCCATTGCTCCTTGCTCGATAGATTCAAAGCGAGCGGCGGCGCAACCCAAGCAGCCTAGACCATACTTGAAAAACACCGGCACTAGTTGCGGGAACTTGTCCACCACATCTTGAATGCCCATGTCGCGGGTTACTTTCATCCTTCACACCTCCAAACTTAGCCTTAGTATACCACAAATCGGCATTAATCGGCAGCAGACCGATAGGCAATATGTTACACTGATACAACTGGGGGGTAGACGATGCGGTTTAAGCAAATAGAGGCTTTTAGGGGAGATATCCGGGTTCCGGGAGATAAATCTATCAGTCACCGCGCGCTGTTAATCGCGGCGTTAGCGCCGGGTGTTTCGCGGCTAGTCGGCCTGTCGGATGCGGAAGACGTGGCGGCGACCAAGCGCTGTATATGTCAACTTGGGATTGCCGTAGAAGAACACGCGGGAAGATTTTGCGTCACGGGACGGAGTCTCTCGCACTGGCGTGAGCCGCAGGCGGCACTCGACTGCGACAACTCGGGCACAACCATGCGCCTATTGGCAGGGCTTTTGGCGGGGAGTAGCCTACAGGCAACACTCGTCGGCGACGCCTCGTTATCGCGACGCCCCATGCAGAGAATTGTGGACCCGCTGACGCTAATGGGGGGACAGCTTCTAGCTAAGACAAGCGGGGGACGCCCGCCCTTAGTAGTAGCGGGTGGGAAGCTTACCGCGCGGGACCACCGCTTGCCTATAGCCAGTGCCCAAGTGAAATCGGCCTTGCTCTTAGCGGGGCTCAGTGCGACGGGCACAACACGGATTTGGGAGAAGCATCCCACGCGCGACCATACGGAGCGTATGTTGCGGGCTTTTGGGTGCAACATCGACTATCACACGGGTTATGTGGAGCTCCGCGGCGGACAAGCCTTAAACCCCTGTGACTTTGAGGTTCCCGGCGATATCTCCGGCGCGGCGTTTTTCCTAGTTTTGGCCGCTGTAACGCCGGGGGCGGAGTTGACTGTGCTAAACGTGGGACTAAACCCCACGCGGACGGGCGTGTTGGACGTGCTGCAGGCTATGGGAGCGCGCTTGACCATCACCGTGCAGCGCACAGAGCCCGAGCCGGTCGGCAGTGTTCACGTGCTAGGGGGGAAGCTGCGCGGCTTTAGTGTGGGGGGAGCAGACATTCCGCGCTTAATTGACGAACTGCCCATCCTCGCGGTGGCGGCAGCGCTCGCCGCTGGCAAGACCGAAGTGCGCGACGCCGCTGAACTAAGGGTAAAAGAAAGCGACCGTATTACGGCGCTGCTTGGCGAACTAACGCAGATGGGGGTAAGATGTCAGGAGTTGCCCGATGGATTTGTTATCGAGGGAGGCAAGCTTAAGGGCGCTCACGTCAATTCGCATGGCGACCACCGCTTGGCGATGTCTCTGGCTGTGGCAGGCTGCAGGGCAGAGGGCACAACGACCTTACAGGGAGCCGAATGTGTGGCCGTGTCCTACAGAGGGTTTTTTGCGACGCTAGAGCAACTGGCTAGAGGGGGGAAACAGCATGCTTAGATATCTCACCGCAGGCGAGTCGCACGGCCCGGCGCTAACGTGCATTATTGAGGGCCTGCCCGCAGGAATGCGGGTAGACGTGCGCGAGATTGACGCCGAGTTAGCCCGCCGACAGCGTGTCCCCGGACGCGGCGAACGCATGAAGATTGAGCAAGATGCGGTGAAAGTGCTGGCCGGGCTGCGGGGCGGCGTTACATTAGGTAGCCCGCTCTGCCTGCAAATTTCTAACCGCGACCACGTTAACTGGGCGGAGAGCATGCACCCAGAGCTTCCAAGCGGCGCTCCAAAGATTACCTGCCCGCGGCCGGGGCACGCCGACTACCCAGGCATGGTCAAATACGGGTTTGACGATGCGCGAAGTGTCCTCGAACGCGCCAGCGCGCGCGAAACCGCCCTGCGCACGGCCATCGGGGCCGTAGCCCGCCAAGCGTTGCGCCAAAGGGGCATTAGTATCTACAGCCGTGTAGCCGAACTAGGCCCGCTCACGCTAGGGGAGACAGACGCGACGGAAGAAGTATTTAGGCGCGCACGCGAACATCCTCTTGCCGTAGGCGCAGGGAAGGCCAAAGCCGCAGAAGAATTACTGGCAGTGTGCCGCAAAGAGGCGCAAAGCGTCGGCGGCATAATCGAAGTGGCGGCCTTTCACTTGCCTGTCGGGCTGGGCTCTTACGTGCACGCCGACAGGCGCCTCGACGGGCAAATAGCCGGGGCGCTCATGTCTATTCCGGCCGTAAGGGGAGTGGCAATCGGCAGAGCTTTTGCCGAGGCTCGCCATGCGCCCGGCGTGGCGGGCGACAGCCTGCGCTACGACCCCCAAAAAGGCATTTACTACGAAGGGAACGCCAACGCAGGGCTAGCGGGGGGCATGACGACAGGGCAGCCATTGCTGTTCTCCTGCGCCGTTAAGCCCATTCCTACCCTCGCTCCCGGCGTTACGGTAGACCTTGCTACTCTTAAAGAAGCATGCCCTGTGCGCGAGCGCAGCGACGTGACAGCCGTGTTTGCCGCGGCAGTGGTGGCTGAAGCCGTGTTGGCGTGGGTACTCCTAGCCGCTATGCTAGACAGCCCCGCACAGTGGTCCTAGTACCCGGCTTGTTTGTCTACGGTGTTGATAAGAGCCTCGCCTTGACGCAAGCGGCGCAGGTTTTCGAGGAAGATAGCCAGCGCTCGTTCACGGTAATTTGGCAGCGACCCCGCGCAATGCGGCGTGACTAGGACGTTACTCATCGACCACAAAGGGCTTGTGGGGGGGAGAGGCTCTTCGGCAAAGACATCCAGACCCGCGCCGACGAGATGCCCGCCTTGCAGGAACTCGGCTAAGGCAACTTCGTCTACTACCTTGCCCCGCGCGATGTTGTAGAAGTAGGCTCCGGCGGGTAGCAGTGCCAAGCGCTCGCGATGCAAAAGATTGTCTGTTTCTGGGGTGAGAGGGAGAGCCACAACTAGGTGCTTTACGCGCGGCAGAATGGTGTCTAGTTCCCTATCCGCCACCACCTCATCGGCACAGGGCGAGGGCGCGGGGTGTTTGCGCACGGCGATAACCCGCATGCCAAAGGCCTTAGCCCGCGAGCCGATCGCCTGCCCAATCGCGCCAAACCCTAAGATGCCTACGGTCTGGCCGTAGAGAAGCTTAGGCTCGGTGGGGCGCCAGTTCTTCGTTTGCTGGTTTAAGATGTGGGCTGGGTAGCTGCGCACTAGACACAACATCATCCCCAGCACATGTTCGGCGATTGTCTCTTGATGAATGCCGCTAGTAGTACAGAGCTCGGCTTGGCTTGCTCTAAGTTCAGGTGAGAGCATATGGTCGACACCGGCACTCAGCACTTGAATGAGCTTTAAGCGTTTGCCAAGGGCTATCTGCGACGGGCGCAGCCCTCCCCAGACGATATCGGCTCCGGGCAGGTGACGCAGAAACTCGTCGCCTTCTGCGGTGATTACCTCTGCCTCCGGGAAAGCTGCGTTAATCTGTGCTCGCTCGTCGGCACTAAGCTCACCACGCACCAAAATAGTGGTCATAGAATACCTCCTTTACGATTTATGTCGGATTGAGTAGATACGAGGAGGATAGGGGAGATGGGGAGGGAGGAGATTGTGAATTAGCACCCCTTATCCGTCCTATCCTGTAAATCCCAATCTATCCGTCTGAATTAACTTCCCTAGTTCTCTCCTCATCCTTCCCATCACCCCCGTATCCTGATCATCCGACAGAATTAGGCGTCGCCGATTCATTTCGGATTGAGTAGATACGAGGAGGATAGGGGAGATGGGGAGGGAGGAGATTGTGAATTAACACGGATGGACCGGATTGGACGGATGAGATGGATAGGACAGGGTCAGTGCACCCCTTATTCCAGCCCATCCGTATGAATTAGTTTCCCTAGCTCCCTCCTCATCCTTCCTATCATCCTGTTCGCGTTGGAGCAAGGTTTCCCTGCCGCGCTAGCCGCATCACTTCGAGAGTAGTAAAATAGGCATGGGCGCAATTATTGCCCGGGAAAAACTAAGTATAGCGAGGTGTGTAAATTGCAGTTGACAGTGCTGGGGTGTCATTCGCCTTATCCTCCGGCAGGAGGCGCGGGACCGGGGTATCTTTTGACTGAGGGAGAAGTACGCGTGTTACTGGATTGCGGCAGTGGCGTGGTGTCAAAGCTTGGCCAGTATATCGATGTGCGTAAGGGCGACCTATCGGCAGTGGTGCTCAGTCACCTGCACGCCGACCACTTTTGCGACCTGCTCGTGCTGCGCTATGCCCGCATGCTAGGCATGGCCCGCGGCGTGGCCACGGCGCTTCCGGTGTACTGTCCCGCCGAACCCGCGCTTGAGCGCGCCGTCATACCCTTTCGCGAGGTGTTAGACGTGCGCCATATCGACGAGCATTTTCGCTTTGGGCTGGGCGCGATGACCTTCTCCTTCTATCGCACCAAGCACGTATATCCCTGCTACGCCGTACGCGTGGAGGCAGGCGGGAGTAGCCTAGTTTATACCGGCGATACGGAGTGGGACGAAGGGCTCGTGGAGTTCGCTGCACTTGCCGATGTGCTATTGGTGGAAGCAAGCTTTACCGAACAAGACAAGGGCCAAAACTTAGCGCAGCATATGAGTGCGCGGGAATGCGGCATCTTAGCCGAGCAGGCGATGGTCGGGGAGCTAATCCTCACCCACCTGCCCCCGCGCGGCGATAACGCAGAGCTCCTAGCTGAGGCGCGGGCGGCGTTTAACGGCGAAGTGGTCTTAGCATACTCTGGCCTTCAGATCGAGTGCTAAAGCGGCCCAAGTTAGGCTAGCGAAACCAGTCCCACGGGAAACGCCACTCCAAGGCGGGCCGATGCACGTCACAGGGTTCGGCGGGGGCGGTGCCCGTCAGAAATAACTCCGTCCGTAGCGTGTCGGCCGGGCATGCCTCCCGTGCCGCCAAGCCGCTTTCGACACAGATGGTTATCTCCTCGATGCCTTCCGGGCGCGTGAAGTCTTCTATCGGCAGGCCCTTGTGGGCCGCCTGCATAAAGTGCGCCCAGATAGGAACGGCCAACGCTCCTCCCGTGCCCCCCAGCGTTTCGCCACGGTCGTTGCCTACATACACGGCCGCGACTAACTGCGGCGTATAGCCTACGAACCAAGCGTCCAGCATGTCTTCGGAAGTGCCTGTTTTCCCCGCCGCCGGCCGGGTGAAAGTTCTTAGGACGCCTCGTCCGGTACCCTGCGGCGAGGCGATAACGTCCCTGAGCGCACTGGTAACTAGGTAGGCAATGCGCGGGTCGAGCGCACCCGGCACCAACCGCGGGCGTGCTTCCCTAACGACGCGCCCCGCGCGTGTTTCAACACGGACGATAGGGTCGGCCGTGTGTCCCGCCAGCACGCGTCCGCCGTTGGCAAAGGGAGCGAACGCTTGCGCCATAACGAGCGGCGTTGTCTCCGAGGTGCCAAGCGCCAGCGACAACACCGGCCGTAGCGGGGTCGTTAGGCCGAGGCGCCTTGCCATAGCGGCCGCCGCGGCAGGCGTCACTTGGTGGATAAGCCGCGCGGCCACTACGTTGCAGGAGACTACAAGCGCTTCGCGCAGGCAGAGCGGTCGGTTATGGAACTCCCCGCCAAAATCCGCAGGTGCCCACGGCGGGCCCTCCGGCTCCGGGAAGGTGACGGGCTCGCAGGTTATTTGGCTGGCGAGCGTTAGCCCTTGCTGTAGTGCGGTAGCATAGACAAAGGGCTTAAAGGCCGACCCGGGCTGTCGCAGCGCCTCTACGGCGCGGTTAAAGCCCGGCGGCGCATTGCCGCGCCCCCCCACCAAGGCTCTGATCTCGCCCGTCTTTGGATCTAGTGCAACCAGTGCGCCTTGCGGTTGTATTACTCCGTTTTGACCCGTTCTGTTTTCGGTCAGGTCGGCTAGACGGGCTAGGGCAGACTCGGCGGCCGCCTGCATGGAGGTGTCTAGCGTCGTAAAGATGCGGAGCCCGGCAACTGCGGCTAGCGCACTGCCGTTTGGCATATGCTGTTCTAGGGAGGTTCTGATGTAACTTCTGAGCAGTTCTCCCCCGACTGCGGCGCGCGGTGCATCTGCTAGCACCACTGCTGCCTCCTTGGCTGCGGTCGCCTCGTTCTCGGTAATATACCCTTCGGTTACCATGCGTCCCAGCACCCACGCCTGACGCGCCTCGGCGCGCTCTAAGTTAGCGCGCGGCGAGTACCATTCCGGTCCGCGGATAAGCCCGGCCAACATTGCCGCCTCGGCCAGATTTAGGTCCCGCGTCCGCTTGTTAAAGTAGTGCCGGCTGGCGGCTTCTACGCCGTAAGTACCATGCCCCATGTAGATTTCGTTAATGTACAGCTCCAGAATCTCTTGCTTCGTGTAGTGCCGCTCTAAGAGAATCGCCAAATACGCTTCCTTGAGCTTGCGGCGCAGGGTGCGCTCCATGGGGAGGTCGTAGAGGTTGCGCGCTAGTTGTTGGGTAATCGTGCTGGCTCCCTCGACAAAGCGGCGCCTGCGCAGCGCTTCCAACAAGGCCCGGCCGATGCCGATGGGGTCAAGGCCAAAGTGCCGATAGAAGCGCGCGTCTTCTGTAGCAATAATTGCTTGCAACAGATGTTCCGGTACATCCCCTATGCTAATTACCTCGCGATTTTCCACAAAAATACGCGTGAGCAATGTCCCATCGCGGGCAAAGACAAGGCTCGCTTCTCTTTGCACGAATGGAGGTAACGCCAAGAAGGTATTTAACCCGAGAAACAGAATAGTAACAGCTGCAAGGGAAGCAAGAATTGCCGCCTGCGCATGTAGTTTGCGGGTCATAAGCATCACCACCAAGTGTAGGGTGCCCAAGAAAGGAGACCTCGAACAGTGACAGAGCTACTGGAACGTTTGCGTAGGGGCGACAAAGCGGCCTTTGAAGAAATGGTCAACAAGTATTGGGCGCTGGCAGGAAGCCGAGCCATCACACTTACTCGCTCGTGGCAAGACGCCGAAGACCTCGTACAGGAGTCCTTCGCGCGAGCGTGGGCGCGGGTGAGCGAGTTTCGCGGCGAATCCTCGTTTAGCACATGGCTCCTGCGCATCATGGAGAATCATCACGTCGATTTGCTGCGCAAAAAGAAGCGCACGCCTTCTGTCTCGCTCCAGACATTAGATCTGCGCGAACTGCTTAATCTGCGGCCACCCGCGTGGCTGGATGTAAGCGCGCTTGAGAAGAAGTGGGAATTGGAGGACATACGCAAGTGCATCGATAATGCCTTTAGCCGTCTGCCGGCCGCCTACAGGAAACTTATCGTGCAAAAGGACTTGCAGCGGTTGTCCTATGAAGAAATGGCGGGGCATATGGCCTGCTCGGTAGAATCCATCCGCTGCAAGCTTTACCGCGCGCGCAAGCAATTGCGCGTGGAACTGGCGCGGTTGCTCGGTCAGTACGGCGTGGTAATGTAAGGTCAACAGGGCGAAACGGGCTGCGCGATGGCGTAGCCCGTTCTTTGTTCTATGACTGCAGAAAACTTCTCATGCGACCTAGGCCGGTTTCGATATTCTCCATTGACGTCGCGTAAGAGAGGCGAATATAGTTGCGCGCACCAAAGCCGGAGCCCGGCACTACCGCCACGTATGCTTTTTCGAGCATGACACCTGCCAGCCTTACGTCGTCGAGGATTATTTCCTTGTCGTATGAGGCCCCGAGCAGCCCGGCAATATTGGCCATCACGTAGAACGCACCCTGCGGCATGCGGCAGGATACGCCGGGTAGTCCGTTAAGAAGCTCGACCATGCGGCGACGGCGGCGCTCAAATTCCTGCAGCATGACACTAACGGCCGCCTGCGAGCCGACAAGCGCCTCTACGCTGGCCTCCTGCGCGATAGAGTTTGGGTTAGAGGTTGCATGGCTTTGCAGGCTGCCCATGGCCGCCGCTAGGCCCGAATTGCTAGCGGTGTAGCCAATACGCCAGCCGGTCATGGCGTAAGCCTTAGACATGCCGTTTACCACAATGGTCAGCTCTTTGATGTCGGCACCGAATGAAGCAATGCTCACGTGTTTTGTCCCGTCGTAAATAAGCTTCTCGTAGATTTCATCGGAGATAACATAGATTTGGTGCTCTACACAGAGGTCCGCAATGACCTTTAGCTCGCTCGCCGTATAGACCATCCCAGTCGGATTGCTCGGAGAGTTAAGGATAAGCGCCTTAGTGCGCGGCGTGATGGCGGCACGCAGTTCCTCGGGGCGCACTTTAAAGTCTTCGTCTTCGCGGGTATCAAGGATTATGGGCGCGCCGCCGGCCATCTTGACCATCTCAGGGTAACTTACCCAGTAGGGCGCGGGGACAATGACTTCGTCGCCCGGGTCGCACAGAGCCAACAGAGCGTTATAGATGCTGTGTTTCGCGCCGTTAGACACTACGATCTGCGCCGGGCTGTAAGTAAGCTGGTTTTCCCTGCTTAGTTTCTGGCAAATAGCTTGGCGAAGTTTCTCCGTGCCGCTTGACGGCGTATAGCGCGTCTGCCCGGCCTCTATCGCGGCGATACCGGCTCTAGCAATATGGGCGGGGGTGTCAAAATCCGGTTCGCCCACACCAAAGTTAACCACTTTGATGCCTTGGGCCGCCATTTGCTTGGCTTTGGCGTCTATACTGAGTGTGACGGAAGGAGTAATGTTTAGCGCGCGTTCCGCGAGCTTTTTCATGAATAGGCCCCCTTAACTGCGTTTTGTATATTGTATTCTTCGTTCGTCGCAAGTTCCCTGCAGAGGGCCTTCCGCTTTTATCGCCGGCGAAAAAAGCCGCAAGATTTTGATATTGTCCCAATAACTGCTCGCTCAAAAAGTTGCGCCCCGGTTACGTTTATGCTAAAATCAGTGAAACGCAGCGCAGAAGCGAGTAGTGCGAGCATCTGTTCAGAGAGCTAGCGGTCGGTGCGAGCTAGTCAGTAAGTTTGCATGAAGTCCACTTCGAAGGCGGCGCGCGAGGAGCGCAGACGGTGACGCCGTTATAGTCCCAAGAGGCCGCAAGGCAAACTAGGGTGGTACCGCGAGATAACTCGCCCCTCACATTGGGGCGAGTTTTTGCTTTGGTGCGTAGGGGGAGTGCGCACTTGGCACTTAGCACTTCGTGGAGGACGAGCGCTGCTGGTTCCGGGCGCCTGGCGGCTGGCGCCCGCTAGCCCCACAAGAGACAAGCGACAATAACAAAAGGAGGCCCCAAAATGTTAGACGCAAAATTTATCCGCAACAATATGGCCAAAGTAGCAGCAGGTGTAGCGGCCAAAGGGGAGACTGCCGCGTTAGCGGAGTTTCAGGCCCTAGATGAAGCTCGTCGTCAAAAGATCACCGAGGTAGAGCAGCTTAAAGCCTATCGCAACAGCGTGACGCAGGAAATTGCCCGCCGCAGGCAGAACGGCGAAGAAACGTCGGCCTTACAGGAAGAGATGAAGGCGGCGGGGCAAAAGGTGAAGGACATCGACGCCGAGGTGAGCGCAACCGAGGCCGACTTAGAGGCCCTGCTGCTTCGCATTCCAAACTTGCCGGACAGCGATGTCCCTATCGGCAAAGACGATACGGAAAACGTCGAGATAAGGCGTGTCGGGGAGCCGCGGCGGTTTAGCAATCCTCCGAAGGCCCACTGGGACATCGGCATCGACCTCGACATTCTCGACTTCGAACGGGCGAGCAAAATCGCCGGCAGCCGCTTTGCCCTCTACCGCGGATTAGGAGCTAGGCTTGAGCGTGCCCTGATAAACTTCATGCTCGACTTGCATACGCGGGAACACGGCTATACCGAGGTGTTTCCACCTCTCTTGGTTAACTATGCCTGCATGCAGGGTACAGGTCAGTTCCCAAAATTCGTGGACGATGCCTTTAAGCTCGCCGAAAAAGACTTGTACTTAAACCCTACTGCCGAAGTCCCAGTTACAAACATGCACCGCGACGAAATTCTTGACGGCGCGTTGTTGCCGCTTTATTACACCGCTTACTGCCCGTCGTTCCGCGCGGAGGCAGGTGCCGCGGGCCGCGACACGCGGGGGCTTATCCGCATGCACCAGTTTAACAAAGTAGAACTCGTCAAATTTGTCGCGCCCGAGACGTCGGAGGACGAACTTCATACTCTGTTGCGCGACGCCTGCCGTGTGCTTGACTTGCTTGAGATTCCCTACCGCATTGTGCAGATGTGTACGGGCGATCTTGGTTTCGCTGCCGCCAAAAAATACGACATTGAACTGTGGCTACCAAGCTACAACCGGTATATGGAGATTTCGTCGTGCTCAAACTTCCGCGATTTTCAGGCGCGCCGGGCTAACATCAAGTACAGGCCGTCAGCCGGCAGCAAAGCGGAATACGTGCATACACTGAACGGTTCCGGACTCGCCGTAGATCGCCTTGTCGCAGCTGTGTTAGAAAACTATCAAAACGAAGACGGTTCTGTGACGGTGCCGGCGGTTCTTAAGCCATATATGCAAATTGAGCGCTTGGCAAAACAGCAAGAAAGTGCAAATTGACGACAACAAACATCGCTGATATACTGATTTGTGCTGCGGAGAGATGGCCGAGTGGTTTATGGCGCTAGTCTTGAAAACTAGTGACCCCGCAAGGGGCCGGGGGTTCGAATCCCTCTCTCTCCGCCACGAAGCAAAAGGAAGCAAAAGGGACGGAGCTTTTTGCTTCACTAGTACTTTGCACTTCGCACGTCGCACTTTGCACTTCGCACTTAGGAGAAACGGGGGATTGCCGGCTCCTAGCATACAAGAAGCAAGAGGGTCAACGTGTTGTAGGGACGTGCGTTCGCACGTCCGCGGACGTGCCGCAGGCACGTCCCTACGTTCACAGCTCAAAGCTCGCGGCTCTTACTTGTGATTTGTGATTTGCGTTTTGTGATTTGCGTTTCATGTGCTTCTTGCCGCAGGGTGAGGACTATGCTATATTAGATTGGCGCGGAGAGGTGGCCGAGTAGGTCGAAGGCGGTCGCCTGCTAAGCGATTATACGAGCTTTAAACTCGTATCGCGGGTTCGAATCCCGCCCTCTCCGCCATACGCGCGCCCGTAGCTCAGCTGGATAGAGTAACGGACTACGAATCCGGTGGTCGCAAGTTCGAATCTTGCCGGGCGCGCCATTTACATGCATCCGTAGCTCAGGGGATAGAGCAGCGGTTTCCTAAACCGCGTGTCGGGGGTTCGAGTCCCTCCGGGTGCACCACTGTGAGCTATGAGCTATGAGCTGTGAGGGGCTATCCGCTTTCCGCCTTGAGCTGCAAAGTCGCAAACTGCAGGCAATCATGAATCATGAATCGTGAATCGTGAATCATGAACTAGGGGGATGCGAGCACATCCCTGCTATCGACCGGCGCTAAGAGAGGAATCTAGCGATGGAGCATGAGTTTTTCATGCGCGAAGCAATCCGCGAGGCCCAAGCAGCCGCAGCCTTAGGGGAAACACCTGTAGGCGCGGTAGTTGTGCGCGCAGGGGAGATAGTCGGGCGCGGGCATAATCTGCGGGAAACCATTAAGGATCCTACGGCCCACGCCGAGATGATAGCCATTCGCCAGGCCAGTGAAACGCTAGGCGGCTGGAGGCTCATTGGCTGCACCCTCTACGTAACGCTTGAGCCCTGTATTATGTGCGCTGGTGCCATGGTCTTAGCGCGTCTACCCGCCCTCGTTTTTGGGGCGTTCGATCCGAAAGCAGGCGCGGTTGGCTCGGTCATGAATGTCTTGGCAGAAGCAAAATTTAATCATCAAGTAGCAGTCACCGGCGGCGTGCTCGCCCCCGAATGTGGTGCGCTGCTTACGAGTTTCTTTCAGGAGTTGCGGTTGCGCTCGGAGCGCCGTTAGCACGTAACCGTTTCAGTGGACGTGGGGCTGCTAGCTCCTAGCTCCTAGTAGAGTGAGAGTGCCCAGTGCCCAGTGCCCAGTAGAGCGTCTGGCGGCTCTTGTTTCTTGCCTCTTATTTCTTGCCTCTTGCACGGAGAGATGGCTGAGTGGTTTAAGGCATCCGCCTCGAAAGCGGAAGAACGGTTACCCGTTCCGTGAGTTCAAATCTCACTCTCTCCGCCACTTTTGAGCTATGAGCATTGAGCTATGAGCTGTGCGAGCGCAAGCTTCTGGCTCCTGGTAGAGGGCCCCACAAGCGACAAGGGACAAGCGACAAGGGACAAGTCAAACGACATTCTACAACAACACGGAGAGATGGCTGAGCTGGTCTAAGGCGCACGACTGGAAATCGTGTTCGGGCTTATACCCCGACGAGGGTTCGAATCCCTCTCTCTCCGCCATAAAACTAAAGATTAAGAGCCCTAGGGGACAACCCTCGGGGCTCTTTCATCTTTCCTAAGTTAGGACTTGGCTCGAACTTTTAGCCTTGGCGGCGTGGCCGCAGCGCGCAGCAGAGCTGCCTTGAGTAGCATAAATGTGCTATGGCTGATACAATAGACGCGGAGGTGTTCTGTGTGGCCAAGAAGATCGTGCTTCGCCAAATGGGGGGGTCTATCGGGGCGACTATCCCGAAGGAAATAGCCGAGCGTTTTCATCTTCACAAGGGCGATGCGGTTTATGTGTCGGAAACTGCTGAGGGGATACTCATTACTCCTTACGAGCCACGCTTTGATGAGGCCATGGCTGTTTACGAGAAAGGCGCAAGGCAGTATCGCAATGCTCTAAGAGAGCTAGCGAAGTAGGGTATGAAAGAACCGCGATGGTTAAGCAAAGCGGTTATCGAGGCCGTCCATCACAGGCAAGTGAGAGAGCACGGGGGGCACTTTGGAGTGCGGGATTCCCGTCTGCTCGAATCTGCACTAAGTCGGCCTGTTAACTACTGGCTACACGAGCCGACGGCAGATATTTTCACGCTGGCGGCTGTATTAGGGCACGGTCTCACCGGAAATCATAGTTTTATCGACGGGAACAAACGAGTGGGCCTGATGTCCATGTACGTGTTCCTTGGCCTTAACGGCTATGACTTAAACGCGCCGGAAGCCGAGGCGGTCGACGTAATGCTGCAGGTCGCGGCAGGAAGTATGTCAGAGCGAGCATTGGCCGAGTGGCTACGGCAGCATACCGTTCGGCTGGCCGGCTAGTTTCGTTTCTACGGAGGAAGTTAAGTCCATCACGCAAGCCCAGTAACAGGATGAACCGTGCGCGACATTAGCCTGCACTGAATGAGAGGGCCTCGAGGGACAGGAAAAGGGCTATCTCTATAGAATAGCCCTTACAGGCTCTATTTTGCAGGAAGGGCGATATACTCGAAAGGGAGGATTAAGATGTCTAAGCAATCCAAAAGCACTCCGGGGACTTGTTTTCAGTGCGGTAAGTCTGCTCTAAAAACTGCGATGAAGAACCACGTTCTCAAAAGCCATAACGACGGCGACGAACTATGCTATCTCATAAAAGCCGAGGGGATGCATGATAAGAACTATTGGCTGTTGTTCTCTCTGCCGCTTAGCACCACCTTAGCTGCGCTGGACAAGTTTCTACGTCAGATTTGGTGCGAGTGTTGCGGACATCTGAGCGCGTTTTGGAGAGATGGACACCAGCTTGGCGAGACAAGGAAAGTGTCCACGCTTTCGATTGGTGATAAACTGCAATACGAATATGATTTCGGCTCGACGACAGAGATATTACTTACCGTCCTTGACGAAATCTCCCGACCAAAACAACGCGAAAAGGTCTGTCTACTTGCGCGAAACAATCCGCATGGTCAAACCTGCGATACTTGTGGGGCACCCGCTACAGCTACCAACGCGTGGGAGTTTGAACTCCTGTGCGAGCAATGCTGCAGTAAAGCTCAGGACGAGGCGGCCGTTCTACCCATTGTCAATTCACCACGCTGCGGTGTGTGCGGGTATACCGGCGAACAGGACAGATGGACATCGCCCAACAGCACTCTTCCCCTTGGGCCCGAGAAAGTGGTAAAATAGCTCGTAGACAGAAATATCACTTCGGTACAAGCGGCAGAGAGAGGACTTAGTGGATGTTAGACTTTAGACCCCTGACGCTCGCGGACAAGAGCTGGATATCACCGATTCTGGCTGAGAGCGGGTACATGGGGAGCGAAGCAGCCTTTGGCACCTTGTACATATGGCAAGAGGCCTACGAGAAGAAGATCGCACGGCAAGACGACATGCTGTTCGGATGTTTTGGCAAGAATGCCTGCACTTATTTTTTCCCTTATGCCAAAGACATAAGACGAGCATTAGCCGCCCTGCTCGAAGACTGCGAAGCGGCGAACAAGCGCTTTCGCATGTGGGGCGTGACGGAGGAACAGGCCAGGCTAATGGAGGCCGCCTTTGCGGACACGTTTCACTTTCGCTTTTTGCGGGCTAACGCCGACTATCTTTACCACGCCGAGGACTTAATTGCCCTCGCCGGCAGGCGCTACCACCGCAAGCGCAACCACCTCACGCGCTTTAAGCGCATGTACGAGTTCACCTATGAAGACATCACTCCCGCCAATATCGCAGACTGCGAGAAAATTGAGCGGGAGTGGTTGTTGGGTACGGACAATCCTACGCTTGGCGGCCTAGAAAAAGAGAACTTTGCCCTCAAGCGCTCTTTAGACAGCTTTTCTGCCTTAGGCTTTAAGGGCGCACTAATCAGGATTGGCGATAAGCCGGTAGCTTTTACGCTCGGTGAAGAGATTAACCCGCGCGTGTTTGTCGTGCACTTTGAGAAAGCGCTTGATGGCTACGAAGGCCTTTATGCGGCCATCAACCAGATGTTTGCGGAGCGACAGCTCTATAGCTACGAGTACGTCAACCGCGAAGAAGACATGGGGATAGAGGGGCTGCGCAAGGCTAAGCTGTCGTACTACCCAGCGCAAATTTTAGAAAAGGCCGTCGTCACGCTCAAAGGGGCGGTGCCGGGTGACTAAAGAAATTCGCTTTGCCGACTGGTCGATGCGTGAGGAGATTACGTCCCTTTGGCAGAGCTGTTTTGCTGAGCGAAGGGAAGCCGTAGACCTCTTCTTTGCGTATCATTTTCATCCCACAGACACGCTAGTCCTTAAAGTAGACGGGCGCATAGTAGCTATGGTCCATATGCTACCGGGGGAAATCCTTACTGAGGCGGGCAGGCTACAAGCACACTACATTTATGCCGCCGCAACCGATAAAGCCTTGCGGGGGCAGGGTCTAATGGGGGAGCTAATGGCGCGGTCTGCCGCGGAAGGTACCGCGCGCGGCGACCACTACGCATTCTTGCTTCCGGCCGACACGGGGCTATATGATTTCTATGCCAAACATGGGTTTGACAAGTTCTTTAAGACGGCATTCTGTGAAATATCACGGCGGGAGCTCGAGAGAGCAGGTTGCGCGCCCGACAGAGTAGCCCCTACAGTAGATGTAACCCCCCGCGCGCTAAAAGAGACGCGCGACAGCTTCGTAGCAGTAAGCCCCGGGAGCGCGGTCTGGAGTGAGCAGGCGATTGATTTTGCCGTGCGGGTAACTAAGCTTTACGGTGGGCAATTGGTGACCGCGTGCTCTAATGGGCGTGTGGCATACGCCCTATGCTCGCCTGTGCATGCCGGGCAGTGCGAGGTGCTGGAGTTTGGCGCTTCTCCCCACGACGAAGCAGCCCTTTGTGCCGCCGTTTTGGACAGCGTGCCGGCAGAGCATTTCCGTTTTCGTCTGCCCGCCCACCGCACCTTGCTTGGACGCACCGGGCAGCCCGTTGACTTTGGCATGATTAAACCTCTGACTCCGCCCGCTGCGCGAAGCCTGCAGTTTGTGGCGTGTTCCACACCATACCTCGGTCTAACCCTCGACTAGGCTTACCAAAGAGCAATATGGCCGTCGGTGCGCGGTTCGGTGCCGCCGCAAAGTACGCCGTTAGCCGAGTCGCGCCAGATAATCTGCCCTCGCCCGAAACTAACGCTATCGACAGTGCGCTGCACGGCGTGCCCGCGGCGCAGTAAGGCTTCGGCGATGTGTTGCGGGAAGCTTGGCTCTACCTGTACGGTTCTGCCGCTTACCCACTGCCAGCGGGGAGCGTCTAGGGCTGCCTGCGGGTTCAAGTTAAAGTCAAGCATGTTCATTAAGACTTGCACGTGCGCCTGCGGCTGCATGTGCCCACCCATAATGCCAAAGGGACCGACCGCCGTCCCGCCCTTGGTAAGAAAGCCGGGGATTATGGTGTGGAAGGGGCGCTTGCCCGGCAGCAGAACGTTAGCGTGGGCCGGGTCAAGCGAAAAGCTGTGGCCGCGGTTTTGTAGCGATATGCCTGTACCTGGGATAACAACGCGCGCCCCAAACCCCATGTAGTTGCTCTGTATGTAAGAAACCATATTGCCGTCCCCATCGGCCGTCGCGAGGTACACCGTGCCGCCCCGCAGATCTAGTCCTGTGGTCGGTGTTAGGGCACCGCTGCTAATCTCGCTGCGGCGCTTAGCCGCATACGCAGGGCAGAGCAGATCCTCTGGCCTCACCTTCATCTGGCGTGGGTCGGTAATATGAGCGAGGCCGTCGGCAAAGGCGAGTTTGACGGCCTCAATTTGTCGGTGGTACATTTCGATGTTGTCGCGCTCCGGGAACTCGTACCCCGCGAGGATGTTTAGAGCCAACAACGCGACTAATCCCTGCCCATTGGGAGGCAGTTCCCAGACGTCATACCCGCGGTAGTTCACCCTAAGTGGCTTCACCCATTCGGGGTAGTATGACGCAAGGTCTGCCGCGCCGATGTATCCGCCGTGCTCGCGCGAAAAGCTGTCGATGCGTTCAGCTATTTC
>JAGXRZ010000022.1 GCA_018335585.1 Selenomonadales bacterium | reverse complement strand
CTTTTTGTTTGACAAGAAAGTATTCGCCAGAGGTAGGGGGTTTCCCTTCATATTTCGAATATTATTTCCCTTTTCTTCTGATTTTTGCCTTGGGGTCAATTTTACTGTAGCTAAACGTCCTTGCCCCAAAAACCCTCGCTAACGCTAGGTTGTGCTGGGGTA
Organism: Selenomonadales bacterium; assembly: GCA_018335585.1. NCBI lineage: Bacteria > Bacillati > Bacillota > Negativicutes > Selenomonadales > Selenomonadales bacterium. The sequence goes on along the minus strand of JAGXRZ010000022.1, from coordinate 35,773 downwards.
AAATAAATCTACCACAGCCTCAAAACGCCCTATCTACCGTCCTTTCTGGACATCGCAATTAGGTCTCCCTAGGCCGTTTTTGAACTCTAGGGTCCGCTTCGGCTCAACTTGACTCCTCCCCTACCAGGTGGTAGGATTATGCAGTATCATTTATTGCGTAGGAGGAATTAGCCATGAACGAGAAGACTAAGCTCGACCTCAAAGAAGCATTTGCGGGTGAATCGCAGGCCAACCGCAAGTACCTTGCTTTTGCCGCTAAAGCTGAGGCCGAGGGAAACAAAAACGCCGCCAAGATGTTTCGTGCGGCGGCCGAAGCCGAGACAATTCATGCTCTGGCGCACTTTAAGGCACTTGACGGCGTGCGGTCGACTAAGGAAAACTTAGCTGAGGGCGTGCGCGGGGAGACTGAGGAGTTCACGAGCATGTACCCACCCATGCTAGCTAACGCCGAGGCCCACGGCGAAAAGGCGGCGGCGCGGTCGTTCTCGTATGCTATGCAGGCAGAGAAAGTGCACGCAGAGCTTTACGCTAAGCTCTTGGCGGAATACGATTCGCCTAAGGAGTACACATTCTACCTCTGTTCCGTGTGCGGCAATATTGAACTAGCCCTGCCGGACAAGTGCGCGATTTGCGGCGTCGGGCCAAAGCTATTTAAGATAGTCGAGTAACCCAAACGGAGGAGATGAGAGTAGGGGAGGGATTTGCGGTGGTGCATTCAAGCAAGCTCAAAAAAGCAACCTTTGCTCTGCCCGAGAGTCTGCTTAACAGGCTAAGAACCTTGGTTGAGACAGAGCGCGTCACATCGGTTAACGCGGTGGTGCGGGAAGCCGTGGAGAAGTACGTGACAGATTTTGAGCGAGAGAGTTTCCGCAAGACTGATGTAAGCTCTGTCCCTTTTGCTTCGTAAAAAGCAGCTAGGCCGGGGCCTAGCTGCTTTTGTTGCGGGGGAGTTAAGCGCTTGTTTTGTCGTACAAGATTAGGGCGATATACTCTAGGTCTTCGTCGCCGGCGTTTTCGATAAAGTGCGACTCGCCGTTCTTGGTAAGCAAAGCGTCGCCGGGATAGAGAATCTGCTCTTGGCCGTTGTCGCTGACCTTAGCTACGCCGGATAGGACAAAGTACACTTCGCACTCGCCTTCATGTTTGTGCCAGCCGACAGAACAGCCCGGAGCCAGCGCGCTCTTTGAGAACAACCTGCCTGTGCCGTAAGCATCATTCTGGTGCAGAAAGTGCGTGTTGCGCAGGATTCCTTTGCCGCCAAAACGCTCGGCATGTTCCGTGACCAGCATGTCTATGCGCCTAGTAATCACCCTTGCCACTCTCCCTTTTAAGAATATTTCGCCTGTCTATAAGTTACCACAGATGTGGGCACTGCTCAAGCCACCAGCCGCCAGCCGCCGGCTATGAGCTTTGAGCGGTGAGCCGGGGGCAATCATGAATCCAGAATCGTGAATTATGAACTGAGGGCATTCAGCGGTCAGCACGCAGCTATCAGCGGGATTAGGCGTTAGAAGGCTGTCGCCCTTCGCTTGTCGTCGGTAGCTGGCGGCTGGCGGCTGGTGGCTGGCTTTATGGACCTAGGCAATTGATCTGCTGTGCGCTGCTCGATGTGTAGTTCTAGCCCGATTTGGGCATTGTTAAGCTCGGCGAGCCGTGCTTCGGCTACGGCGCGCGTCGCGTAGAGTCCTTCCTCTGCAAAGTAGAGCCCTTCTGCATCCCTGAGCATTCTCGCTGCTTGGCTGCCGAACTCGAACTTAAGCTGCTCTTCGGCTGAACCTACTGCCTCGCCCCACGGCATGGACGCAGTGCGCAGGGAATACATAGCGGGGAGTGCTGTGGCCGCTTTATCTTCCCGCACCCGGAAGATTATGCGCGCGGGATTCTGTTGCTCCGTCACTTCAACAGACACCGGCTGCTTAAAGGTCACTACAAACCGATGGGCACTGTCGTCTAGCGTGATAAGCCGGTAAATGCTCCCGATAAAGCGCATGCGCGAGAGGTCGGGTAACGACTGTGCGGCCGAGAAGCCGCGCACACCGGACACATGAACAACGATGCTTGCGGGGTGCGTCATGCGCGTTACGGTAAAGTGTCCTACCGTGCCAGCCGGTACGCCGCTTGGTTCGCCTTGGGTCAAGGTAAAGCCCGCGGTGAAATCCACTTGGATGCTTTCATAATCGGCACGCCGCCCTACCGTAATGCGCCTAATATCCTGTCCGTCGGTAATTTCGCCGCCGATGGCTCTGTCACCGACAAACATGAGCAGTCTAACAATGGTCTCGCCGCCCGGCAGGCCGCTGACGTACTCGGCAAACGCGGGCGAGCCGTTTAAGAGCCCGACAAATACTAGTAGCGCTGCGGCAATGGAACTTAGCATCCTAACCAATGACTGACGCCTTCTTTTCTTCTTCATATGACTCGCTCCTCTTAATATGGCTCTGTTAACTCGCGCGTCGAGCTCCGCAGGAATTTGGGTCTCCATGTGCTTCACCCTTAAGTCCTCCATGTTGCTCACTGGAATTCCTCCTTTAGCTCTAGCCTTAAGGTCTTGAGTGCGCCGTGCAAGTGCGTCTTTATCGTCCCTAGCGGACGCTCTAGGACTTGTGCGACCTGTGTTAGTGTAAGGTCTTCGCAATACTTCAGGATAATTACAGCCCGCTGGTTTTCGTCGAGCTTGTCAATTGCCGCGTAAAGGTCGAGTAAGTCGTCAGAACGAAGGCCATGCGGGATAAACGGTGCTACGGACAGGTCGCCAGTGACTGCGACCCGTTGTCTTTGTCGCATGACATTTACGGCCTGATTGATGACTATACGGATTAACCATGTCTTAAAATGCGACGGGTTCTTAAGGCTACGCAGATTTACAAAAGCGCGGTAAACCGACTCGCTCACGATATCTAGCGCGTCTTCGCGGTTTTTGACGTAGCTTAGTGCGATGCGGTAGAGCTGCGCCTGATAAGCCTTGACTAGTTCAGCGAAGGCCGCTTCATCGCCCCTTTGCGCCCTAACAACCAATTGCGCTGTATCCATACTTCGCTCCTTCTCTTTCGTGCGCTCTCACTCCGACCTTCACTAATTAGACACACTAGAAGACAAAACAGTTTTCATGCAAACGAAAGTTTTTGTGCCGGAGCGCAACATTATCCGCGCTAGGCTTCGTCTATCTTACGGTACTACTTTGCAGGAGGGGTTCCCTTGAAACGCATAGCCCTGGTAACAGACAGCACAGCTGACCTGACCCCGGCGCAAGCCAAGCAGCTTAAAGCCACAGTCCGCCCGCTCAACGTCATTTTTGGGGACAAGCTCTATCTCGACGGCGTGGACATTCACCCCGACAAGTTCTACCCGATGTTAGCGGAGGCGAAGCAGCTCCCCACCACCAGCCAACCATCTCCCGGCGAGTTTATTGAGCTTTACGAGAAGCTTTTCGCCGAAGGGTACGACAGCATAGTCTCCGTACATATCTCCGCCGGGCTTAGCGGCACGCACCAGTCTGCCATACAAGCAGCCGAACACCTTAAGCGCGACATCCGCGTGGTGGATTCGCGCTCCATCAGCGTGGGCACCGCCGTGCAGGTAATGGCTGCGTCCGAGGCTATCGCCGCAGGCAAGAGCGCCGACGAGGTTATAAAAGCCATAGACATCTCACGCGCTAACCACGAAGTGGTCTTTACGCTAAACACCCTTGAGTATCTCGCTAAGGGCGGCCGCATCGGCAAGGCCAAGAGCCTCCTCGGTTCATTACTCAACATTAAGCCCATTATTCGCGTGGATGACGGAATATACATCGATGCCGGCAAAGCCCGCAGCCAAAAACAGGCACTCGAGCAGATTGCCAGCCTGTTCCAAGACCTGTCAAAGGGGCGCAAAGCGAAGCGCGCCTGCGTGGGAGTCGGGGCGGCGGATGAGGCCGGGCAATGTCTAAGAGCAAAGCTGCAGCAGATCTTTGGGGTCGAGGTTTCGGTCTCACACGTGGGGCCTGTTGTCGGTGTACACACCGGCCCAGGCACGGTTGGCGCAGCCATCGAGTTTTTCCCGCAGGCCTAGGTATGCGGCTATTTCCGCGGTAGCCGCGGCAATGGCTTCACGTACGCCGCGGGTGTCCTTGTCTAGCCACAGGTTGCTCACGGTAAGCAAACCCTGCGCGCGCTCGGCCTTTAGCTCAAGGCGGCCGACGAACTCCTCGCCTAGAAGTACGGGGAGTACATAATAGCCGTATTGGCGCTTTGCTGCGGGTACGTATACTTCCCAACGGTAGGTAAACCCAAAGATGTCTGTGAGACGGTCGCGGTCCCACGCCAAGTTATCTAACGGCGCAACGAACACCGCGCTCTCCGTCTGCGTAAGCATAGCGGCGCCTAGTTCTGGCACGAGTGAAATGTGGCAGTAGTAGGGCCGCTTTACGCCCTCAATTTGCACGGGCACAACTTTGCCTACGCGCACTAGCTCATGTAGCAGGCGCTTAATCTCCGGTTTTGGTGCTTCCGCCCAGCCAAACCTAAAGAGGCTTGTTTGACTTAGGCCATAGGCGACGAGAAACTTTTCGAGCATGTATTGGCGGTACTCCGCTTCAGTTACTTTTTGCTCTAGCAGGTGGCTAGGCACAACGCGGTGAGGCAGGTCGTAACGCCGATGCTGCCCCTCGCGCGCGGTAATCATCACCTGCCCGGTGTAGTGCAAAGAGTCTAGCGCCGCCTTTTCCGCTTTAGTCCTTTTCTCGCCGCCGTCCCACCAACCTGGAATCTTCTCTCCGCTCGCAAACTCGCGGGAAGTCTTAGCCCCATCGTCGGCCAGCCGCCGCAGCACCCTGTCGGCGGCTTGTTGTTCTTCGGGTGTGGGGCAATACTGCTCCCGTAGCAGGCGCATCTTTACCGCGAAGTAGGGGTACTCCTGCATCGGCAGAACACAAAGGGCGTTACAGAAGTACTCGAAGGCAGCCTTCTTGCCGTAGAGCTCTTCATCTAACATTTCAGGGCGATACCCGGCGACGCGAGTAAAGAGCGCATGGTGGTGGTTGCGCTCAAAGACGTTAATGGGGTCGATTTGGACAGCCCCTAGGTGCAGAATGGCTGCCGCAACACCCTCTTGCCCTGCCCATAGCATTCCCTGCGCCCGGTAGCCCTGACGCCCTATAAGAAAACGGCGAGCTTGTTCGCGGGTTACTTTCAACGCAACGGTCACTTCCCTTCTCTGGTTGCCGCCTAGGCCGGAGCATAATATACTGGTGACAGGAGGTGAGCGGATGATCACGATTAAGGGCGCGTTTAACTCGGCCAAAGTGTTCCTAGACGCTGTTGACGACGGCACTATGCAGCAGCTGCACGAACTATGCAACCAGCCCTTCGTGGAAGGCTTAAAGATTAGGGTTATGCCGGACACTCACGTCGGCATGGGGTGCACGATTGGCACCACGATGACCATTAAAGATAAAGTGGTCCCCGGACACGTAGGGGTAGACATTGGTTGCGGCGTGTTAGCCGCGCGCATCCCGGCAGGGCCTATCGACTTTGCCAAGCTCGACCGCGTCATCCGCGGCAATGTCCCCGCGGGTTTTGACACGCGCCATGCGCCGCACCGCCTAGCAGGGAAAGCCCGCCTCGCTGAGCTTAGATGCGCGGCTCACATTAAGAAAATGAACCGCATCGAGCTAAGCATTGGGTCGTTAGGCGGCGGCAACCACTTTATTGAGGTGGCGCGGTCGGAAGAAGGCGTAAACTACTTAAGTATCCACACGGGTAGCCGCAACTTAGGCACGCAGATCGCCGAGCACTACCAAAACGTAGCGGTACGCGCCCTCGCGCGCAAAAGTCAGGGTGGCGCCAAGGTGCCTAAGTACATGGCCTATGTCGAGGGACCCGACTTAGAAGACTATCTCTGGGATATGACCATTGCGCAAGAGTATGCCGACCTCAACAGAAAAGCCATCGCCGAGGTCATTGCGCGCGGCATGAACTGGGACCTTGCAGATGAGTTTGTTACGACACACAACTTTATCGACGTCAAAGCAGGCATCCTACGCAAAGGCGCAGTCGCAGCCCACAAAGGGCAAGTGCTAATTATCCCGATTAACATGCGCGACGGCAGCATTATTGCCGTAGGCAAAGGTAATCCCGACTGGAACTACTCGGCGCCACACGGCGCCGGGCGCCTGCTTAGCCGTAGCCAAGCTAAGCGCGCCTACTCGCTAGAGGAATACAAGCAGTCCATGGCCGGGATATTTACGACCTCAGTCGACCCAGACACTCTAGACGAAGCCCCCATGGCCTACAAACCCATGCAACAAATCTTAAACTCAATTGGCGAGACGGTCGAAGTGCAGCATATTATAAAGACTGTATACAACTTTAAGGCGGGCGGAGACTAGAACGCGACCCGACCACTAAAGAGGAGGTTGCCAAGGTGAACAAAGACCTATTTCTCGCGCTTAACCACTGGGCAGTTGTCGGCGACGTGTTAAACCCCGAGAAGTTTGCTTATAAAATAGTGCAGAAGCTCTTACGTAAAGGCTACGAGGTAAGCCGCGTTCACCCGCGCGGGGGCGACGGCGTCTATGTCAGCCTAAAGGACCTGCCAAAGCAGCCCGACGTCTTGTGCTTGGTTATTAACCCTAAAACAGGGCTCGAATATGTTACCGAGGCGGCTGGCCTAGGCGTAACGCACGCATGGCTGCAGCCCGGAGCGGATGCCGAAGAAGTAGTTAAACACTGCCAAGGACTCGGCATGCAAGTTGTGCAGAGCTGTGTACTAGTGGAACTTGGGTTGCGTGAAAAAGCCGAGGAGAGCAGGGAATAGTGGCCACGGCTCACCGCAAGCCTAGGCAAAAAGCGGGACTCGGGGAGTGACGTGGTGACGACATGGCCTCTCACGCTAGCGGTGCTCGTGGCAGGCGCGGCCCTGTTGCTCTGGGTGGTGTACGAGACTACTGCGCTCTCAGTCGAATACGTGGAGGTGCCTATCCGTGGGCTACCGGCCGCATTTCAAGGCTTGCGCATGGCACACATTAGCGACCTGCACGGGCGGGCTTTTGCACCGGGCGGGCCCGAGGCTAAAGCGATTCGCGCTGCCAATGTCGACCTAATTGTCGCCACCGGCGATTTCGTGCACCGTAGCGCTGGCGAAGCCGGTAATTTACTGCCGTTTATGCGCGAACTCGTGCAAATGGCGCCGGTCTATGCCGTAAGCGGGAACCACGACCACCGCTCGAACTGGCCGTTTATTGCCGCGCATTTGCGTGCTGCCGGAGTTACTGTGCTAGACAACAGCCATGTGCGCCTGCCTAGAGGCGACCAAGCGATCTATCTGGCGGGGGTCGGCGATATCAGCACGGGGCACGCGAACCTAAGACAAGCGCTACCTAGCGATATAGACGTCGTAACTATTCTCTTGGTGCACGCTCCTACGTGGTTTGAACCCTGGAACAAAAGACATGCGCCGCCTATGCTCGCTCGCGTCGCCTTAGCGCTCGCTGGCCACACCCATGGCGGGCAAGTTAAGCTCCCCTTCCTTGGCGCGGTGACGACCGTCTCCGGCCGCCTCTTTCCGCCTAGCCATGTCCAAGGGCTATCGCGCGAGGGGAAAGGACACCTTTACATTAACCGCGGCCTAGCCCACGGAGCGGGTGGCTTTCGGTTCTTGTCACGGCGAGAGGTTACTATAGTCACCCTGCTCGCTGACGCGCGCGCCACGCAGAGTGAGACTGCCTAAGCGCTCGCTGTCTACCTCGATGCCTAGTCCCGCGCGCTCGTTAAATACTACTTCATCTTTGGCATAAGCAAAATCGCCGATGTCCGCGGCAAAGTGATGCGGGCCAACCATCTCGCTGGCGCTAATCGCAGATAACGCCCTGTGCAAGTGGGCCCCGGCCGCACTGGCGACGCTGGACTCGAGCATAGAGCCGATTTGCACCTTGACACCGGCAATCTCGGCTAAGGCAGCGAGTTTCATGGCGGGCAAGATTCCGCCGCACTTCATAAGTTTGACGTTCACCCAGTCGATGCCGGTGACAGATAAAAGCCGCCACAAGTCGCGCCCGGTGCGTACGCCTTCGTCTACCATGAGCGACATATCCGAGCGCTCGCGGACGCGCTTTAGCCCCTCGTAGTCCCAATGCATTACCGGTTGTTCGACCAGTTCGATATCGTAGCATGATATAGCCTGCATGACCTTTAGCGCGTTATCTGCGGTGGCAAAGCCTTGGTTGGCATCCACCTTGATGCGCGCTTTTTCGCCTAGAATTTCGCGCGCTCTTGCTACGCGCAGAATGTCGTCCGCGGGGTCGCCGCCTAGCTTAAGCTTATAATGCCGGTAGCCTGCTGCCTGGTAAGGGGCAAGCGCACGCGGCATTTCCTCCGGCGGAATAATGCTGATTACCGCCGGGACAGTTACGTCTTGGCTGTGCCCACCAAACAGCTTATAGAGGGGAAGGCCGGCGGCTTTGGCCTTTAGGTCGTGCAGAGCGATGTCGATAGCCGCCTTAGCGGCATAGGCCCCGTGCACGCGCTCCTCGGCAGCGCGGTGAAACGCTTCTAGGTCAAACGCGCTTTGGCCAAGCACTAGCGGTAGGAGTGTGTCGCGCAGCATGGCGAAGGTGCTGCTAATAGTCTCTCCTGTCACGCCTTCATCCGGCACACTTTCTCCATAGCCGACGAGCCCTTCGTCCGTCGTAAGCGTCAGAATAAGCGTAGGCATACTGTGCCAAGTATTGTAGGCGATGATAAATGGCTTCTTTAGCGGCAGGGCTAGCTCGCGTACTTCGGCAGCAATTATCTTCATGCCTCAACCTTCCTTTCCATGTAGTAACGGTCCTGCCCCAGACCATAGCAGTCCCGCTCAAACTTCACATCACTGAAGCCAAGGCGAAAGTACAGCTGCCGCGCCGGGTTATTTGGCTCGACGGTAAGCATAAAGGACCGCGCGCCGCGCTCCTCCATAGCCTGCATTAAGCGGCACGTCAACTCGCGGCCTAGGCCTCGGTTTTGAAACTGCGGCTTTACTGCCGCCGTGAGAATCCACGCGCGCGCCAAGTCGTGTCCGTCGACTGCGCCTAGGCTGTACCCCGCTATCTGGCCGTTTACTTCGGCCAGTAGACACGAAGTGGGGAACAAGTGCGGAATCATCTTGAGAAAATAGTTGCAGTACCCGCAGGCGCCAAACGCAGCTAGTTCAATGTCTTGCAGTGCTTGGTAGTCTTCGCACCTTACCGGTCTAATCGTGTATTCCACTTAGCATCCCTCCTAGAGAGTCGTGTTTGATGGACTTTCTTCGCGACGACTGCTGTCATTCCCTGCCGCACGCGCGCCGCCCCGCCAATAAAGCAAGGTCGTGCAGAGCAGCCCTATGCCGCCGCAGGCCAGGAAGCCGCCCGCAGCGCCGAAGAGGTCGGTCACCGTGCCGGCGAATAGATTCCCAAGCGGCGATGTGCCGCCGTTTAAGAGACTGTGCAGGCTCATCACGCGGCCGCGCAAGTGGTCGGGTGCGGCTACCTGTAAACTCGAGTTAGCGGTAGCGCTGTAGGTGATAAGCCCCCCTCCCAAGAGGAAAACCAGTGCCACAGACGCCCAGTAGCCGGTAACCTGCGACAACAGGATTTGGGTAACAGTCATGGCAAAGGCCCCGCCAAAGAGCAACTGGCGTTTGGGACCAAGGTGTGAAAGATACGCCAGTGAGCCAGCACCACACACCGCGCCTGCTCCCATAAAAGACATTAAGAGCCCGAAGCCAGCCGCGGTCTGCCCTAAGACATCGCGCGCCAGCACGGGAATAAGGATGCTCATGTTCAGCGAAAAGATGCCGATTAAGCCGACTAGGGAGAGAACCTCTAGGACTTGCGGTGTGCGCTGGGCGTAATTCAGCCCTTCCTTAATTTCCCGCAGCATAGAGCGCTCACGCACTTGGCGCGGCGAGCCGTCGATCTGCATAATGAGCAGGGCATAGCAGACAAACAAATAGCTGACGCCATTAAGCAAGAAGGCAAGCCCCGCGCCAAAATGGTGCATGACCAGGCCCCCAATCGCCGGGCCAATAACGCGCGCGCCGTTAAAGATAGCGGAGTTAAGCGATATGGCGTTCATTAAGTCTTTTTTGCCCACCATCTCCACAATAAACGACTGGCGCGTCGGCGTGTCAAAAGCGGTTGCTACACCCTGCCACAGGGCTAAGAGAAGGACATGCCAATACTCCACCCGCCCGGTATAGACGAGTGCCGACAGGATAAGCGCCTGTGCTCCAAGCGAAAGCTGCATGGCCAAGATGAGTTTGCGCTTAGGCAAACGGTCGGCAATCACGCCTGCCACAAGGCTCAGGAGCATAACCGGCAAGAACTGCATCACGCCGATTAGCCCAAGCAAAAACGGCGAGTCTGTCATCTCTAGCACCAGCCAAGCTTGGCTCGCGCGCTGCATCCAAGAGCCGATCAGCGACACGCACTGTCCGGACCAAAACCAACGGAAATTGCGGTGTCTTAGTGCTGCCAGCGGGCTTGCTTTAACATGGCGCTCGCCGTTAGGCATAGTTTCGCTCTTGCTCATAAGTTCCTCTCCCCAAAACACATACGCTAAGCGAAATTATACCCTACAAAAAGACTTTGTTACACCCCCTTTTCTACATGCGCCGAGCGTACGCCCCAGCTATGGCTCGATGGGCCGCAGGCCAAGTTGCTTTGCTAGCTCTTTCGCCGCGCGGACTTCGCTTTGACGTACAGGCTGGTTAAGCGGTGGGTGACGAATAGCTAGGTGCGCTGGGCGATACTGCGCCATGACGTTCACAACAGCGCGCGGCGATATTTCCCGCGCAATAAAATGCAGCACTTCGGCCGTGCCCGTCACATCGTTTGGCATAACGAGGTGCCGAATTAGGAGGCCGCGGTAGGCGAGGCCGCGCTTATCGGTCGCTAAATCCCCGACTTGCCGCTGCATCTCGCGGACCGCCTCCCGCGTGCGGGTGGCGTAGTCGGGGGCAGCGGAATAGAGTCCGCCTGGCTTGTCATCTGCGTACTTAATGTCTGGCATATAGATGTCTACTACGCCGTCAAGGAGTGCTAGCGTTTCCGGCAGTTCGTAGCCGCCGGTGTTGTAGACTAACGGCAGTTTTAAGCCCTGCGAGAGGGCTAAGCGTAGCGCCCCAAGAATCTGGGGTACAAAATGAGTTGGGCTGACGAGGTTAATGTTTGCGCACCCTAGCCGCTCTAGGCTCAACATGACACGGGCAAGCTTTTCGTCCGTTAGGGCGACTCCTACCCCTCCCCAGCTTATCTGCCAGTTCTGGCAGAAGACGCAGCGTAACGTGCAGCCAGCGAAGAAGATTGTGCCGGAGCCGCCCCTTCCTACTAACACAGCCTCTTCGCCAAAGTGTGGTTCGCCGCTGGCGACCACGGACTGCGCCAGCATGCCGCAGAACCCACGCTCCCCCGCTAAACGGTTCACACGGCAGAGGTGCGGGCAGAGTGTGCACGCCGCAAGTAGCGCTTGCGCCGCTTTCGCCCTTTCCAGAAGACGCTGCTCGCCTAGCTCGACATATCGCGCTAACGCGTGGTTGGTCACTTAGATACCCCCAGAAAAAATTCGCTTTTCCCATACTTATGCGACATCTCACGGGTAACATAGATGGTGGAAAGTACATGGAGGTGTGGCTATGCATAACGTTTACCGCGGCGTGCGCAATATTACGCGCAGCAAGGTTCGTACTCTTACCGTAGCCTTACTCATCGGCTTGACCATCTGTCTTAGTATCACCATGATGGCCATCAATGTGGCGGTAGGGGAACAAGTGCAGACGGTGGAAGCCTCAATGGGTAATTTAGTCGAGATTCGTCCGGCAGGTACGTTTGGCGGGTTTGGGCGAGCCGAACCTATGGCTGCCTCGCTGGTTGAAGGCATGTCAGAAGTGCCGCATGTAGTAGAGGTGGCGCCGATGGTTGTTTTTCAACAGATGCGCAGGCCCACCCGCCAGGAAATGAACGACCCGGCGATAGTGGAAGCGCTCCTTCGCGAACGCATGGCTGTTATGGGTATTGTCCCGGGACAGAGATTGCGCTTAATGGGTGGTGGCACTGCCGAAATTACAGCAGGTCGCACTTTTACGGCGGAGGATGCAGGCCAGGACGTTGCCGTCATCGGCAGCGCCATAGCCGAGAACCGTGCGCTTGAGTTAGGCGGCCTAATTACTGTCAACGGCGTCGACATGACCGTAATTGGCATTGCCACGAGCGGGACTCAATTTGGAGACGGCAGCGTATTTTTACCGCTTGACACAGCCCAGCGCGTGCTTGAGATGCCCGACCAGCTGTCCCAGATTTACATCACGGTCGACTCCCTCCCTAATGTGTCGGGCGTCGTGGCGGCGCTCAAGGAAATCGTAGGCGAAAGTGCCGACGTTGTCTCGCAAGGTGAAATGATGCTTGAGCGCGTCAGCCAAGCTATGAACCTCGTGCGGGGCACGACAAACACGGGCTTATGGTTAGCATTCGGCACCACGGGACTCGTCATTAGCGCCACTATGTTCCTCATCATCCGCGAGCGGCAACGTGAAATAGGCGTGCTTAAGGCTCTAGGCTCAAGCAGCGGCGACCTATTGTCCGGATTTGCCTGGGAGAGTGTAAGCTTGGCAGCCATCGGCGCCTTGGTGGGCATCCTGCTGTTCGCGACTGTAGGTCAGTCTCTGGCCACCACGGTTTTAGCCCAGGCCCTGCCGCAAACACAACGCCTAGCCGGCCCGCTGCAAGGCGGCATGCAGGGCGGAATGCAGGCTCTGCGGGGACTCGGTGGGGCGCTTATGCGCGGCGGCGTCTGGCAAGCACAGCTAGGCAATGTCTCTGTCAGTCTGTCTATTGACCTGATGCTCAAAGCTCTAGGTGCGGCGTTAGGGCTTGGCCTACTTGGCGGGTTACTCCCTGCATTGTTCGCACTGCGACTCAAGCCCGCGGAGGTGTTACGCAATGAATAAGGCCGTGGAACTACGCAAAGTAAGCCGGACATATACACTACATGGCAACGTCGTACGCGCATTAGACGAAGTTGACTTGGAAATTCCGGCGGGGATTCTAGCTTCCATCGTCGGCCCAAGTGGCAGCGGAAAGACTACTCTGCTAAACGTCATCGGTGGGCTGGACCGTGCGAGCAGTGGCGAAATCTATCTGCATGGCGAGAGTATGCACAATCTCTCTGAGGCGAGTCTGGTCGCACATCGTCGCAAGCTGCTTGGGTACATTTTCCAGTCGTATAATCTCATCCCGAACCTGTCGGCTGTCGAGAACGTAGAACTGCCGCTCGAGTTCGCGCGATATCCTAAGGCCCAGCGCCGTAAACGCGCTGAGCAATGCTTACAGCTAGCGGAGCTAGGCTCGGGCCGTTATCGCCACCGCCCGGCTCAGCTCTCCGGCGGCGAGCAGCAACGGGTGGCCATAGCGCGGGCTTTAGCTAACGACCCCAAGGTTATTCTAGCAGACGAGCCGACCGGAAACCTAGACCAAAAGACTGGTGGGCAGATTCTTAAGTTATTGCGCAATCTAGTGGACACGGAGCAGCGCACCATCATCCTCATCTCACACGACAGCGAAGTTGCCGGGGCCACGGATTTTACGGCCGAGTTGGCGGATGGCACACTGCGGCGCATAGTGCGGCGCGAACACTAGTCCCCGTCGCGCAGGAATTAGCAGCAAAACGGCGAAGCGATTACAGGAGAGTCGCTTCGCCGTTTGTTTGGCGATAAATCACATAGGAGGTAGAACAATGTACTCTGGTATTTACGCCCCGGTGCCGACCCCTTTTGCGGGAGAAGATATCGCTTGGGACAGGTTTGCGGGAAACGTCGCCAAATGGGGAACAACCTCTCTGTCCGGCTTAGTCGTCGGCGGCAGCAACGGCGAGTTTTGTCTGTTGGAGCGAGAGGAAAAGGCGGAGCTAGTGCGAGTGGCGCGTGAAATGCTGCCGGCGAATTTTCAGGTTATCGCGGGCACGGGCGAAGAATCGACGCAGGGCACGCTGCGCTTGACCCGCGCCTGTGCCGCGGCCGGTGCTGATGCCGCGCTGGTGCTTAACCCCTACTACTACAAGGATACATATTCGGAGGCAGCGCTGAAGCGCTTCTTTCTTACCGTGGCCGAAGCCTCGCCCATACCGGTGCTCCTCTATAACATGCCCAAGAATACGGGGCTTAACTTAAGCGCGAAGTTAGTTATCGAGCTCTCGACGCATCCAAATATCGCCGGGCTAAAGGACAGCTCCGGCAACATCGTGCAAATCGCCGAGATTGTGCAAAACGTGCGAAGCGGGTTCGTTACTCTCGCCGGTTCAGCTAGCTTCTTGCTGGCGTCTTTGACGGTGGGTGCGGTAGGCGGAACGATGGCGCTCGCGAACGTCCTGCCTTTTGAGTGTACAGAAATCGTTAGGCTGTTTAACGCCGGCGATTTGGCGCAAGCAAGAGTGCTGCAGCAGCGCCTCCTCGCGCCAAACCACGCCGTCACGGCGCGCTTTGGCGTCGCCGGCCTAAAGGCCGCCATCGAGCTCTTTGGCTACTACGGCGGCGACCCCCGCCCCCCGCTTTTGCCGCTGACAACCGCAGAACGCCAAGAAGTCGCTAAAGTGTTCGGAGGAACCCCTTAACGTAGTCCACGCGCTATGCGCGGGCGCAGGGAGGCAAAGACGATGCCGGTTATGGCTAGGATAAACGCGCTGTTCTGCAGAACTTGCCCCCACGTCGCCTCACCCAGCAAAATCGCGTTCATGCTGAGGTAGCCCCAGTAAAACGGCGACCAGTAGAGGACAAACTGCCAGCGCTCGGCTAAGAACATCGCCCCCAGCACCGAGGCAAAGACAGGTACAAACACGCCCTTCATGGCGGCAATGCCCGAGATAGGCTCGTCATTGGTGATGCCAATCAGGAAGCCGACGATTAAGCTAATAAACGCTAAGCTCACGATGCTCACTAAGAACATGGCCAGGTTAAAGTCCCTAAACCCTAGGATATAGACAGCTACGCTTCCCCCAAACACGGGCGTAAGAAAGCCAAGCAAGCCCTTGCCCAGGATAAACTCCGTGCGGCTCGCGGGCGTGACGTTCATAGCGCTTAGGGTGTTGCTCATCTTTTCTTCGATGAGGTTAAGCAAGATAAGCATACCACCAAACACTGTCGTCATGATTACCAAGAGGAGCCCCCCTTGGAGAAGCAGAGGCGATACTGCGAACCCTATGTCGCTAACTGCCACAATAACAGGCAAGTCGCCCTCCTCTCTGCCGAGGCGATGCAAGACGTTCCGCAACGCTGCATCCGCGCCGGGCATTTCGTTGCCTTGCGCTATGATTTCTTTCCCCGCCGGCGTAGCCACGACGCCGAGTACATCGTCAATGCGCAACACGCGCTCAACAAGGGCGTCGCGCGTGGGGAACTGCTCGACATGCGCAAAAGTCGCCAGCTCAGCAGCTATCGCCGCGCCGTCCTCGAACACTGCTACCCTAAGCGGACTTGCGGCAACGCCACCGGCAAAGAGGCGCAGAAGTAAAGCGAAAAGCACTGGAGCGAGCATAAGGTAAACTACCAGAAAGTCACGCAGACCGCTTTTTAGGTCGCGCCGCGCAATAGAGAGTATTCGCTTCATGTTCGTCCTCCTTACGCCGCTATGGTTCGTTGATAGCGGCGATTTGCTGCGTAGAAGGCAACGGCCCCAAGCAATAAGAGCATGAGCATGGTCATAAGCACCAACCGCATGTCTCCCCCTACCAGCAACGTCTCGCGAAAGGCAAACAGCATGGAGTACGTAGGCAGTATGCGCACCCACCAGGGTGAGAATGCGGGCATCAGATAGGAGTAGGCTGCGAACATTAGCACAACCATGGACGTGTATAGAACCTCCATTGCTTGCACCATGGAGTCAAAGTAGCTGGCAATGAGGAGCCCGAGCGCCGAGCCAAACAAGTTGCTGGCTACAACTAGTCCGACCAGCCAAAGGAGGTTAGGCGTGCCGCCAAGGAACGTAACTACCACTAACGCACTAGCTAACCCAAGGCACAGCATCACCATCATCTTGCTGGCTAGGTACTGCCAAGGGGCCAGCGGCGAAACGGACAGCGCCTTGATTACGCCTTCTTCTTTGTCGAGAAAGACATAAGCTGCGATAATAAACAGCCCCATCAGCGCTACGTTCATCGTCAAGTAGATGGGGACAATGCCTCGCTTGTCACTTAGGCGCGGCGCGCCTATTTGCAGCGTAGTAGTCGTAAGCGCGTCGCGAACGTTCGGTAGACGTGCCAGAAACGCCCCCTCAAGTGAGGCCTGCTGCAGTTGTCGGATGCGCTCGCTTTCGTGACCTTGCAGCACTAGCTCGAACTTTAGCTTTTCGCCGACGGAAGATACAACTAAGCCTCCGCTCATTCGGTTACGCTGCATCGCCTGCTCTAGCTCAGTGCGGGAAGGAGCTGGCACCACGTTAGCGCCCTCTGCGGCAAGTTGTTGTGCCACGGCGGAGCGGGCAGGCTCAGATAACTCAAGAAGCACGTGCAGCGTCTGTGTGCGCTCGAAGTTCTCGGGCACCAAAAAGAGCATTACCGCTACAAAGACAACCGCAATAAGAACCTCCATGTAAAAGTAGATTCCCTTAAGGGACAGCCTAGCGTCTTGCAGGAACAAGGCCAGTGTCTTTTGCATTAGCTTAGACCTCGGCCCGTTACGGTGATAAAGATTTCCTCGAGCGTGGCCTCTTTTGTGTGCATGGTCTCAATGTTGCCGCTTGCTAAGCGGGCGTTTAATCGCGCCTGTTCCTCTGGGTCGCCGAGCGAAAAGTGCTCGCGCTTAAGCGTCTCGTCGTCGTCGCGGTACTCGACCTCGACTACGCGCTCGCCATACTTAAGCTTAAGGTTGCGCGGCGAGTCAATGAGCTTAATCTCTCCGTCCACAATAAACGCTAAGCGATGACAAAGCTCATCCGCGACCTGCATATTGTGCGTGGTGAGGAAGACGGTAACGCCCCTGTTGTTTTGGTCTTTAATGATGCCTTTAATCTCGTGCGCTATCGCCGGGTCAAGGCCGGTTGTCGGTTCGTCAAGGAACCAAACGTCAGGGCTGTTAATTAAGCTGCGGGCGAAAGTTAGGCGGTGCTTCATCCCTTTGGAGAACTCGCCGGTGCGCTTGTCGGCTACGTTGTCGAGCCCAACTAGGCGCAAGAGCTCCATGGGGTCGCGCGTAGGCACGTCGAAGAGGCGCGCATAGAACCGCAAATTCTCGAGCGCCGTCAGCTTAGCATAAACATTAGACTGCTCAAACGACACGCCTAAGCGGTTGTAGAGAGCACGCTTTGGGTAGCGCATATCGAAGCCTGCGACTTGTACCTGACCTGTCTGGAGCGGCAACAGGCCGGTCAACACCCCTTGAGTAGTTGACTTACCCGCGCCGGAAGGGCCTAAAAAACCGAGAATCTCCCCTTTGTCGATAGCAAATGTAGCGTCTTTGACCGCAAACGGCCCGCCGCGCTTGTAGCTGTGGCTCAAGCCTTGCACATTAATCATGGTTTTCCCTCCTTTGTTGAAGCAAATGGTGAAGCAAAAGGGACGGAGCTTTTTGCTTCATGTAGACTATGAATCTGGCCTGAGTGGCGAACTGAGTTTTTGGATGATGATTTCCATTTTCCGGACATATTCGCGCAGTCCAGTATGCCCCCTTTCAGTCAGGCTTACTGAGGTGACTGGCTTGCGCCCCACGATGCGCTTGTCAATTTCGACATAACCCGCCTGCTCAAGCGTGCGCAGCTGCACCGACAAATTACCGGCGGTGAGGTTGAGCTCATCACGGAGCTCGGTAAAAGGCACACTCGATACGCGGCTGCTAGCCAGATACGTAAGTACAGCAAGCCTTGCTTTCTCGTGGATTACGCTGTCTAAGGCAAACTCGGTTGTATCGCGCTCCGTCATACCTTATCGCCGATCCTATCCCCCATGTACAGAGCCATAAAACCAAGCCCAAAGGTAACGGCCACGCCAAGGGCAACATGCGCGCTTTCCGCAAGAAAAAGCAGCACTACCCCGGCACAAATCATCCAAGCAGCGCTGTATAACATGCTCCTGAGATAAAAAATGTTGTGAAAGGCGAGGAAGACTAGGCCAAACAGGATGGACATGACTGGCGCAATGTAAACACCGAGCCCGCGACTGACGAGGAAAAGAAACACGCCTCCGAGCGCGACAGCACTCGGAATGAGGATGGGGAGGGTCTGCGGGGTGTAGACCTCATTGATTAGCCGGAGCACCGTGATATCGCGATAGCTCTTCTTGGCTTGCGCCATGACTAGCATAATTTTGCCTATCCCAACTGCCAAGACAAAGAGCCCAACCAGACCATACAGGAGCCCGCGCACTAACGCTGGCGCGGTAACTAGCCCGCCATATCGAATGTCGATGGCGTACATCGCAAGCGACAGCACCACTATGCCTAGTCCGCTCCATAGCCCTACTAAGCCCATAGCGCGCGACAAGCGGAGAAAGCGAAAGATGCCGCTGCTTTTCTCGATGGCCGTACGGATAACGCCGAGGTCGTCTATCAGTTTGTCGTACTCCGAATGTGCCACAAGATCACTCCTTTAGTTTATGTCATAAACTTATTTATACAATAGCACTCGCGACCCGCGGTGTCAACACGATTCGCGACTCCCTCCCGCTCGAGCGTTAATATGTATTTTTCTTATTGTATCTATTTGATTTTGTTATATAATGGACTGGGTCAAATTCTTGGAGGAGGAATGTGTAATGGAAAAAACTCAAGTGGTCGTTACGGCAAGAGAAAAGGCAGAAGGGTATTTTCGGCGGGGCGAGTTCTTCTGTTCCGAAGCAGTGGTGCACGCTATCAACGAACTTTTGGGTTGGCCACTGCCAAAGGAAGTGACCAAGTTAGCATCTGCGTTCCCGATTGGGATAGGCAAGTCTAAGTGCTTATGCGGTGCCATCAGCGGCGGAGCGATGGCACTAGGCATGGCCTATGGCCGCAACCACGGCGAGCCTATGCACGAGCGCATGTTTCCGGTTGCGGCTGGGTTGCATGACCACGTTAAAGCGCTCTACGGCAGCACTTGCTGTAGAGTGATTATCAAAGACTATGACTTTGCGAGCGCTGAGCGCAAAGCGCATTGTGTCAAGATTACGGGTGAGGTTACCGCTTGGGTCGCCGAGCAGTTGTTAGACGACCCTGAAGTCGCGCTGCGCGTGCAAGCTACGCCACATCCACAGGCGTAGGAGGGGACTGCCATGCTGAAAAAACTGCCCTACCCTGTCGCCGGACTCATGCTCGGGCTAGCGTCGCTTGGCAACCTATTGCTGTCGTATGGCACAAGCTATAGGTATGCACTCGGAGTTTTGGCCGCAGTGATTCTAGTAGCCCTAGTCGCAAAAGCAGTCATATATCCAGAGGAGCTGCGGACGGCACTTAGGACGCCGCCTGTTGCCGCAGTGTTACCCACCTTCAGTATGGGGCTATCCCTGCTGACTGCCTATATCCGTCCTTACGCGCCTAGCCTTGCGCTGGCCATCTGGTGGTCGGCACTTCTTATGCACGTGTGTTTGCTTGTCTCCTTCACGCTCCGCCACGCCTTGCCCTTTGCTGCTAAGGCCGTATTGCCAAGCTGGTTCATACCCTATGTCGGGCTAGGTATATTTAGCATTACCGCCACAGGCTTTGGCTTGCGGCCACTAGGGCAGTCCCTGTTTTGGTTTGCGCTGGCCGCCTACTTTACCTTACTGCCTGCGGTAGTTTATCGGTTGCTGGTGGTTAAGCAAATACCTGCCGCCCTCTTGCCGACTACCGCAATCTTAGTCGCGCCTAGTAGCCTTACCTTGGTTGGCTACTTAGCAAGTTTCCCGGAACGAAACATCGGCATTGTTTACTTGCTTCTCGCTTGCACGACTCTTAGCATGGTCGGAGTGCTCTGTGCAATGCCGCGCCTCCTTAGACTCCACTTTGCGCCGAGTTTTTCGGCCTTTACTTTTCCTTTTGTCATCGCCGCTATCGCTTTTAAGACTGCGAATGCATTTCTGCATCAGTCAGGGCGTGGCATCCCCCTGCTGGCCGCCTCGATTATGGTCCTGGAAATGTGGGTGGTAGCGATGGTGTGCTATGTCATCTTCCGCTACGGAGTGTTTCTCTTTTCCGGCGCGCAGCCCGTTCAACCTCCTGTGCCCACGCGCTAGGAAAGCTAAGGGACGAAGCAAAAAGCTCCGTCCCTTTTGCTTCGCCTTTTGCTTCAGGACTTGCGGGTTAGGTTCCAGACTGCTAACGCAAAGAAGACGGCTGTTGAGCCAAGGAGAACTAGGACGTGCGTCGTGGTGTCGGCCGTTACGCCGCCATACTCGAATACTACCCCAAAGCCACGCCTAAAGTCTGATAGGACCTGTGCCGGAGCTCCGGCGAAAACTTGCGCCATGGCATCCTCCATCATCACTTGACGGAATAGTGCCGCGCCGTGGGAGGGAGGAAAGAGCTTGACTGCGTATTGCACCCCTGCAGGCAATACGCCAATAGGCACATATATTCCCGTCAAAAACCCAATCAGCGCACCTAGGACGGAGGCTGCGGCACCATAGGCGTTAGTAGAGCTAAAGAATGAAACCATAAAGATCATCATCGCCGTGCTGGAAGCGACATTTAGCATCATAATGCCTAAGACTCTCATCGCGTTCGCGAGGCTAAGAAACTGCCCGCCGTAAGCTACTATATAAAGCTGCCCGAGTACAAAGGTAAGCAGTGAAAGCACTAGACCCACAACCAGTGCGCCAAGCATATAGCCGCCAACTAGGGTGGAGCGCTTGAGGGGAGAGGCGCGGAAGTCGCGCAGCAGCTTCTTGCTGCGATCCTCTACCATGGTTCCTAACGCCCCCATGCTAGCCGTAACCGCGACCATGGCGAGCAGCCCGGCCATTATCCAGCTGTCGGCGACAAATCGTGCCCCCGCTGCTTCTCCGACGTTGCGCTGCATCATGTCGCCCAGGAACAGCACATACATGCCAATCGTGATAAAGACAGAGAGCAACGAAAAGAACACCGATAAACGGTCGCGGAAGAACACCTTGAGGTTGCGATCCGTAAAGCTTAGCATGCTCATGCTCTCAACTCCCCTCCCGTAATGGCAATAAAGGCGTCATCGAGACTGCCGCTTACGACTTCAAAGCCAGTTAAGTGAGCTTCGCAGAGTGTGAGCAGGGGCAAGGCATCGAGTGTGCGCCGAAGTTTGATTTCAACGCGCTTCCCAACAACCTCGTAATCTACCTGGGCGTTACTGAGAAGAGCTTCTAAGGGCGCCAGCTCTTTGAACGACAGCTTCAGGAAGTCGCTGCTGTACTGCTCCCTTAGTTCTGCCGGACGACCTTTGGCGCGAATCTTGCCGTGGTTGATGACAGCGACGTAATCGGCATTAGCAGCCTCTTCCATGTAGTGTGTCGTCATAAAAACTGTCATGCCCTGCTCCTGCTGGAGATTGCGGATAGTCTGCCAAACGTGCTTGCGCGTCTGCGGGTCAAGCCCTGCGGTCGGCTCATCGAGAAACAAAACGCGGGGAGTATGTACTAGCGCCCGCGCAATATCCGCGCGTCGCTTTTGGCCACCTGAGAGCTTGCCATAAGGCCGCGTCAGGAAGTCCTCGACCTCGGCGGCTTGTGCGGCCTGCTGTACTTGTTCTCGTAGCTTCGCCCCTGAAAACCCGTAAAAGCTAGCGCGCAATGCAAGATTCTCGCGCACCGTCAGTAGCTCGTCGAGCATGCCGTGCTGAAACACCACCCCGATATGCGCGCGAATGTGGTCGTCATCTTTGCCTAATGTGTAGCCGTTGACGGTTACTGCCCCGCCGTCCGGCGCGAGCAAAGTACAAATGATGTCAATGGTCGTTGACTTCCCTGCGCCGTTTGGGCCAAGGAAGGCAAAAAAGGCGCCTTCCTCGACGTAGAAGTCTATGCCGCGCACAGCATGCACTTGGCCATAGCTCTTTGTTAGGCCCGCGACTTCGATAATCTTACTCACAACTTCACTCCTTCTCAAACGCCCGTCCCTACGTTGTGTTACGTACGGAACGGGCGTTAGTTAGCTAGATCATCTCCAGTAGCGAGCGAATATCGGGCACAACCGGGGAAAAGTCTAGCTCCTCGATCCCTAGGCTTCCATATGGATTCAGCAGAACTGCCGCAATTCCTGCCGCCTGTGCAGCTATAACATCGTCATAGTAGTTGTCGCCTACATATAGGACTTCGTCTGGACCGCAGTGAAGTTGCTTAAGCAGTTCATGAAAGATCCTAGCATCGGGCTTTTCGCAGCCGACTTCACTTGAAATCACAGTAACCTCAAAGTAGGAATCAAGTTCAAGGCTCCGCAAAACCGCTCTTGCACTTAAGTCCCAATTAGAGAGCAAGGCAATACGATAGCCTCGCTCCCCAATTTTGAGCAAAGTATCGGTTGTCCAAGGAAATGGACGCCAAATATGATCTCTTCCCGCACTCATACCAAACATGTACTCTGTTTGTTCAATCAAGTCCAAACGGTGCCCTAGCTCGAAGTTTACTCTGCCAAGAAGCCAAGGGAGGAACTGTCGCCAGTCCATAGATATAGCTTTTGGATAGCGGCGCATGAATTCTTTGATCACAACGTGATAAGCCCTGGCAATCGCCTCTTGCTCCACGCTCACCCCGTGGCGGAGCAAGTAGTGTTGGTGAACGCTAGCTCGGTCATTTGTGACTAGGGTATAGCCCAAGTCAAACGCAATGACACGTTTGTCGCGAAACTGCATGGTAAGTCACCCTCTTTCTAACAGAGATGCTGCTATCTAGCCGCGCCCACAATGTACCGAGCCTCGCCCAATACTGGGCCTATACCAATCGGGCCTCCGGCAATGGGAACTTCGACAATACCTTGCACGTGCCGCCAGACGCCGCGCACCGTGATGCGTTGGAACAGCCAGATGTAGGGGAGCTCATGGTTCAATATCTGGTCAACGCGGTGATAGATGGCGCGCCGCTCCGCCATGTCAACGGTCAGCCGTCCTGCTTCAAGTAACCTGTCGACCTCGGCATGCCTAAACAGCTGGTAGTTCACACCCATGACACGCCTATCGGGGCCCCGCACCGCCTGCGAGGAGTGGAAGAACCGAAAGGGGTCGGGGTCTAAGCCGGGGACGCGGCCGATAATCAGCACATCGTACTCCGTACGCTCAAATCGTCCCAGCATGACTGCCCACTCCAGAGCAGCATCCGAAGCATCAACGCCCACCTCTCGCCACTGCCGCACCGCCATGGCGGCAATGTCTTGGCGGATGACGTTGCCGGTGTTCCATAAGATGTTGAGGCGCATAGTCTCCCCGGTAGGAGACCCGTCGCGGCGACGCAGACCGTCGCGGGCTCCGCTGGGGACTCTCCACCCGGCTTCGTCCAAGAGCTGACGGGCGCGATTAGGATTATAGGCGTAGTCGTTGAGGTTCGGCGCACCGGAAGCCCAAGATGTAGGTAACTGGTGCGAGTTCACTACGGTCCCTAGCCCATTCAACACATTCCTGACAACAGCTGGCCTGTCAAGCGCATACTTTAACGCTTGCCGCACGCGCCGGTCATGCAGTATTGCGTGTTCGTGATTAAGCGCCATAAAATCGTAGCCGTGCGAGGGGATTTCGCGAAAGTCTGCGCGGTCATTCATCTCGCGTCGCACCCGGTCCACGGCGTCAGGCACAATGGTCATCCAATCGATATCTCCAACTTCGAAGGCCGCCTGCATAACGTTCATATCGACGTAACGCCGAAAAACGATGCGCTCAATATAGGGGCGCGGTGCCATCCAAAAGTTTGGGTTGCGCTGCAATACCGCAAACTGACCGGGCACAATCCGCTCCAAAAGATATGGCCCCGCGCCAATGGGCTGACGGCCAAAGGCATGCGCGCGATGTTCGCGCACCGGAACCGTGCCAAGGATATGGTGTGGAATAATCCCAATCCACAGGTTAGAAAGAAAAGCGGCGTCTACTTGGCGCAGCCTAAACCGCACAATGTGGTCGCCTTCCGTAGTCACTTCGGCCACGTGCAGGACGTTGATGCGGCGCGGACCGTCGTAGTCCGGGTGGAGAATAGTGTCGACAGTAAACTTAACGTCGCGTGCGGTCAACGGACGCCCGTCGCTAAACCGCACATCCGGTCGCAGCCAAAACGTCCAAGTGAGACTAGCTTGATCCCACGACCAGCGGTCGGCAATGCTGTTGCGCGGCAGCAAATCTGCTCCGGCACGAATTAAGCCAAAGCTAATCCAGCCGTGAATATCTGCTGATGCGGTGTCGGTGCTTATGATAGGGTTGAGTATGACCGGTTCGCTTAACGCCCCAAAAGTAATGGTGCCGCCGATGGGTTTTGGTGTGTAGGGAGTATGTTGTACGGTTACGGTACGCGTGGCGTCAACCCAGTTCACTTCTGCGCCTAAGGCTTCGGCGACAAAACGCAGCGGCACTAGCGTGCGGCCGCCGACCGCGATGGGGGCTACGTCGAGTTGGCGTGAGGGCCCGTTGACCCAAGCCGTGCGAGAGCCAAGCTGCAGGATAATCGCATCCTCGCGGCGGTAGGCACGGATAGTGCTTGTCGCTTCGTCCCAGTGCACAGCTGCGCCTAGGGCTTCAAAGATTGCGCGCATCGGCACCAACGTACGACCGTTCTGAATCGTGGGAGCGACGTCCGTCGCGAGGAATGCGCCGTTAACGGTCACGCGTATAGGGGGGCTCGCTGCACCGACAGGTAAGCTAATCTGGGCTATGGCAACCACAATCAATAGGGCCATAGTAATTAGAGTTCTCTTGCGCAAATCTCTTCACTCCTTATCGCTATTCCAGCAGGCAACGCTGTTAGCGTATCAGAGCAATGTAAAATATACCTCAGCTACTGTAAAACTAGCGTAAACGCTCTGCAAAAGAATGCGAAGCGCCTTTCCAGGCACTGCCGATATAACTGACCACCAACATAAGGGCAAAGCTGACCGTGTAGAGTAGCCATCCGTCTATGCGACCAGGAAAACCTAGGGCGGCGATTCTCGCTGCCAAGGCAATCACCGGGAGATAGTACATCTGCATCATGACCCCGAATATATGCGACCCGAATTCGCCTTGCGAGTACGCTTGGTGCAGCAACAACAGCAGCACAATAAACGCAGGAACATTGACAGTTACTGCATTTCGCAGCGCCGAATCCTCCGGAGCACGGACCATGTGGCTTAAGAGCGCCCACAGAGCAAGCAGAGCTACACTGGTTAGCGCCGAGTGCGCCCGCAGCAGGCCGGATTGCAGAGCATAGCCGAGCGTAAACCCCGCCAATACTGGCGCAAACCATAGGAACAGCAGTTGCAGTTTGCGATTCACACTGATTACCTCCTCTCCAGGCGTAAGTTGCTCTATCCCGATGGGCTCCATGGTCGTACTGATTGACGTCCGACAGGAATTAGCGGTGTCACAGCAGTTACGCATCAAAGAAGTAGCGCCGCATGGCGAGAAGAAGATTCGAACACAAAGGGCCCATTGGCAAAGTACCCGGTAGCACGGCGTCAATGCCGCAATGAGGGCACAGCGCTGTTTGACCAGGTTGATCATCATCTGCGCTTGGCGAGTCTATCCATTCTGTCACCTCTGCCGGCAGAAACCAACGTAGGCAATAGAAGCATCCACACCGCTCGCTGCGCAAAACTGCATCGCGGTGATAAATGCAGAGTTTGTGCACCTGCTGAAGCTCTTCAATCCGAACCACGCAGAACCACTCCTTTTGTAGCCTAGTGTGGGCTGTTGCTATGAAGCAAAAGGCTCCGTCCCTTTTGCTTCTTCTACGGCGACAGCGAAAATAGCCAGAGCAGGGCATTGACGAAACCCAGCCACTTCCACCAGAGATACGCCCTAGGCGACCAGTAACGCATTGCCAGCCAGCCGACTAGCACGAGCAAGAGCACTGGGTAGACCAGCCCAAGCGGCAAAACGAGCCACTGTGGCAAGGCGGCGAGCGGGAAGAACAGCAAGTAGCGGAGGGGCAGGGTGGGGACTTCGAGAAAGACAGACCACACCAGCGGCACGAGCGAGCTGTCGGTAAGGAACAACAAGCCCGCATCACGAAAGTTTATCTCACGTATCCAGCTGCTGAGCCTACTCGGTGGCTGGATACTGAGATCTGCTTGGCGCACCTTCGCTACTTGAACTGCCAGGGACTCCATCACCGCTGGCGAATCTTCCGGCGTCAATTGCCCGGGAAATGTTCCGCGTGGAAGTTCGTCCCATGCTCTCTGTGATAGCACCACCGATAGTGCTTCACGCGCAAACTCGTCGCCGCTACGCAAGTCAACACGGCGGCTGGTGGTGGCAGTAAAGATAAACCACACTGGTCCTCGGCTGTAGACGTGACGAAGTGTGCTGTGAAGCGTTGCATATGCCAACACCAACTTCTGCTGGCTGGGATCCCATCGTTCCTCGATAAAGCGGTAGCTTTCGCTCGTCGACGTAGCAACTCGCGTAAGCACGGAATGTCCTGACAGCGGGCCTTCATTGTTCCATACTAATCGCTCGTATATCTGGGTAAAGCCATGCAAAGCGAGCTTTTTCTCGGCAGTTGCACCCCAAACAGCAGACAGCCCCATAGTTGCCCGATACTCGTTGGTAGTAGCCATTTCCCATTCGCGGGCGAGGGTTACATGTCCAGTGGACAACCGCCAAGGCGGCCAGTACCACGCATGGTGGTGTAGCCGTGCGAGCCCGGGTTGACCGAGGCCCAGGACAGATAACGCAAACGGAACCGCGTGATGGCGATGGTGCACGAACGTTACGTAGGCGCGCGCATGCGAGAGCAACCCAATCGGCAAGTAAACGGCAAGGTAAACAAGGAGAACGACCGCCAATTTGCGACCATTCTGCACTTGCACCTCTCTCACCCTCCCTCATCAACTTGCAGTGCTGCCTTTCCATGCACGTGGCAGTTCTACACATCCATAACGGACATGGCCGCCTTCAATGCGTGCCGTAAGGCATCTGGATACTTGCGGCGAAACTCCGCAATGGTTCTGAAATCTGGACTCTGACCCCGGAGCAGCCACATAACCTCAAGGTTACGCTTTGTTTCGGCCTCGAGTCTGCGCGAGGAAGTAATGCGATTGACGAAACCATACACATAGAGCTTTACAAGGTCGCGCGCAGGATAGGGTGGCCTGCCTGCTCCTTTTGGTTCGGCAAAGCCGAGTGCAGCCATATCTAGCGCGTCTACTGTTGCGTCGATGATCCGCACAAAGTTATCTTTGGCGACGTATTCCTCAAGCGACGTCGGCACAAACAGCTGATTGCGGTCTACCACACCCCGTGTACCCATATGCCCCTCCCTGTGTCCCAAAGGAACTTACTCGTCGTGCAGCGCAAGTCCGCCGTACTGCAAAAACCATTGCGACAGGCGCCGAATGCGGTCGATGGCGCGCTTAGGCGCCGTAATAGCATGGCGTTCGCCCTGGTAAATGACGAGGCGCGTCGGCACACCGCGCTTCTTAAGCGATACGTAAAGCTGTTCGGCCTGGCTGAGCGGGCAACGCCAGTCAAGTTCACCCGCGGTAATAAGTAGCGGAGTTTTGATGCTTGAGAGTCCGCAAGCGGGAGAAATCTTTCTGTACTGCGCCTCGTTTTGCCACGGCACACCTAGGTCGTCTTGCCACCAGAGATGGCAGTCGTCGGTGCCAAACGCCGCGATGTAGTCCCACATGCCGTGCTCGCTGGCGGCCGCGCGGAAGCGGTCGGTATGCCCGACTGCCCAGTTAGTCATTATGCCGCCCTGCGAAAATCCGGTGCAGAAAAGGCGGTTCGCGTCGGCATAGCCCATGTCGATAGCCGTTTGCACGCCGTGCATAACGTCCGCATGTTCGCGTGGCCCCCAATCGCCGCGGATAACTTCGCAAAATGCTTCGCCGTAAGATGTGGAGCCGCGGTAGTTAACCAAAAGGACAATGTACCCCTGCCCGGCAAAATACTGGGTGTCAAAGCGAAAGTCTGGGCTGTCGTAAGCCATAGGCCCGCCGTGAATCTTGACTAGCAACGGCGCGGATCCCAGTGAGGGGTCAAAGTCAGGCGGCAAGGCGAGGAGAGCCTCGATTTGCGCGTTGTCGCTGCTGGTATAAGTAATCCGCTCATAGCGGGCGGTGGCGCGCTCGCTAAGCCAAGAGTTGTGTTGGGTGAGCGAAATGGCAATAGTCTCAGGCGCATCTAAGGTCAGTGCGGGTAAGGGCAAAGCCGCAAGCTCCCACATGCCAGAGGGGCTGCTGTGGGCGAAGACCAGTGTCCCACCTGCGCAACTTATATGGCTAGCTAAGGTCGCATAACGCTCTAACTTAGGCAACACTAAGCTCGGTGCGGCGTTAAGCCCTGCCCACACCAGGCGTGTTTGCCCTCTGTCGCCGACCGCAACGAGTAGCTCGCGGTCGCTGACCCAGACGGGAGCCCCGACCACGGTGCGGTCTAGCTCGCGCGTCAGCACTTGGTGAGGCGTGCGCTTTTCTGGCACGGGATAGACACGCGCGTGCGCGGCAACGTCGCCGGTAACGTCGTCTGGTACAATGCCGCCAATCGCGCTCCACCCCTGTCCGACGCAGGTCGCTAGCTCGGACACATGCTCGGCTGTGTCTATAGCCACAGTCACGAGGTGCCGCAGCACGTAGGCGTTTTCCGATACCAAAGAGGTTACAAAGGCCACATGGCGGCCATCCGGTGAAAAACGCGGCGAATCGGCGTTGAAATCTCCATGTGTCAGACGGCGCACATCGGCTCCGCTAGGGCTAACTAGCCAGAGGTCGTTGCGGCGGTTGTTGTCGGCATCCCCTGTGCGGTTAGAGACAAAGGCAACCCATTGCCCGTCGGGCGACCAGCGCGGCTCGGTTTCGTTGCAGGGGCCGTCGGTTAGGCGTCTTACTTGCCGTGATGTCATATCAACAACAAAGAGATGCGACTTGACGTCGTCGAGATACCCTTCTAAGTCGTGCTTATGCTGCACGCGGTCGATAACTAGCGGCCCCTTCTCGCCTTCCCTTTCCTTGCCGCGAATGCTCTTAAGATACGCCTGCTGCTCCGCGTTTGGGTCGCGTGCGGAAAACACAATGGCTTGACTGTCGGGCGACCAGTCAAACTCCCCGACGCCTTCTTCACGCCACGACAGCTGGCGAGGCTCGCCGCCTAGCCGCGTGTCAAACACCCAAATCTGCGGGCGCGGTTTGTCGTCGCCCGCCTTCTTTTGGCCTGCATCCTTCGCTTCGCCCTCCGCTAACGCTTGGGCGACTTCAAGTTCATGTGCGCGCGTAGAGATAAACGCTAGGTATCGGCCGCAAGGCGACCACGCCGGCGCGCTGTCCTTGGTTTGGCCCCGCGTAAGGCGATGGGGTGGGCTGCTGCCGTCTGTACTCGCTAGCCACAGGTTTTGGTAGCGGTCGTTTTCTTGCCGGCGAAACCCCTGCAGCACGTAAGCAACCAGCTGTCCGTTTGGCGATACCTGCTGTTGGCTCGGAGTCAGCAGCGAATAGTAGTCGTCGAGTTTTAGCTTCGTTTTCATACTTTTCCTCCTCAAATAGAGCTGCTAGTGGACGTACCATAGGTTAGACGCCGCCACACCCACTCGGCTGGGCCTTGATTGTAGCGCTCAAGCCAAAAGCGGCTCAACGCGATTTGCGCTACGTATATGGCAAGCGCTATGGCCGGCATGTAGGCGATGCTCATCCCCATGAGTCCAAGCCCATGCCCGTAGAATAACCAAGCGAGGACGACACACTGCACGAGGTAATTGGTGAGCGCCATGCGGCCAAGCGTGGCCAAACCTGAGAATACGCCCGACAACGCTCCACTGTGCCAGATGCCGATAATGCATGTCACGTAGAAAAGTGAAATCAGCGGCGTGCTTACTTCCCTGAGCAACATAGACGCCGCCGAAGAAGCTACCGGCGTTAGGTAGCCCTCTAAGATGCCGAGCTGTAAGCCGACATGCGCCAGGGTAAGTAGCCCCCCGCCTACCAAGCCTATGGTTCTCGCCCGCGCAATCAGCGGCAAATGGTCAGCCACGCGCTGGAAGATGCCGAGTTTTCCTACATAGAGCCCGACAAGGAATAAGCCGAGGATGCGGGGAATCATGGCAATTGCGTTTACCAGGACGCCTAGAAACTCGTAGCGCCAGCGGTGTACTACTAATTCCCAATAAGTCCCCTCTTGGTAGACAGCTCGAGCTTGTTCAAGGAAAGGAGCCATTGCCTCCAATGCGGCGCCACCTTCTGCCCACTGCGGAGCCGCCATGAAAACAGATAAGGGAAGCAGGGCAAAGGAGATGAGCAGTAGCCCCGTAGCCCAGGCGCGAATCTGGCCGAAACTAGCGGTGCGAAACAGCATAAGCAGGAAGCCAATTAACGCATAAGTGAAGAGCACATCGCCCCACCAGATGAAAATCATATGCAACAGGCCAATTGCCAGGAGTATTGACACTCTACGCACAAACAGGCGCCGATTTGTCCCCGCCTGTGCCTCATTGCGGTTTAAAAACAAGTAAAACCCAAGGCCGAAGAGAAAAGCAAAGATGGTGTAGAACTTGCCCTGGAAAAATATCTGTACAATCCACGCTGTAGTCCTCTCCCATGCAGTCGCTAGGCGGGCGGGTTGAGATAAGAGGTCTAAGCCGGCACCAAACTCCATCAACAGACTGTTAATCATCACCATGTTTACGAGCAAAACGCCAAACAACGCATACCCTCGGATGATGTCTAGGACCTCTATCCTTTCCGTGACTCCGGTTGGTCTCTGCACGCGCAGCACCCCTCTCATCAAGACTAAGAACTCACTAGCCGGTAATACGAGTAAATCTTTCTAAAGTTGCATAAACGGCACGTCTAGATTTCTATTCGGTTGGCAACGTGCTCTAGGAGATGCGCGTTGAGCCAAGTTAGGGCGCTAGCCAACACAAGCAGGAGCAGAGCCTGCACTAGTGGCGCCGCCATTACGGCTACGAGCTCCGGAAGAACGTAAGCTCCCGACACAAGCAGAACAAACAAGGCAAAGGAAACAGCAAACACGACCCCATCAACAATAAGGCCTAGTGCTTTGCCAAAACGAATTCTCGCTTTTGCTGCTGTCCTGACCACAAGCGCGTTCAAGGCCAAGGCTACACCTAAAAAATATAGCAAGGCGAACAGGAGCATGCGCTGCCAGTCGTACAGCGGGAGCAGATGCTCGTAACCCGTCACGAGTGTAAGCGCGGTATCGGTGACTAGGTAGAGGACAAGCACAGGAAGCGCGGCCACTTGTTTCGCCACAAGGACACGCCACGCCGCCACCGGAGCGTGCAGCATCAAGGTGTTTGCGCCAGCCTCAATGCCGGGCAAGTTAAAGCTAAAGTAGGAAACGTGCAGCGCAACCGCATTTCCCGCGAGCGCACCGACTAGCAGTAAGCGACATCCCTCCACTACCCGCTCGCTAGCCGCACCAAAAACCAGGTGACCAGTGAATGACACGACCACCGCGACAGCAAAGATCCCAGACATCATCTTCATAGCCACGCCGCGATATTCCTGCAGTTCCCACAAAACAAGCTTAAGCATACTAGACGACCTCCCCACAGCTTTCATGCCATATCTGTCTTGCCGCTGAGCAGGAAGGCAAGGACTCCTAATTGCAGAAGGAGCAGGGTGGCTGTCGAGGCAATATCCAGGATAGCCTGTGCTTGCGGTATGTGGAGAACCGAGTCACCGGCAACGCCTGCGAAGCCCTCAGTTAAGTTCACGAAAGAGGACAAGACGAGCTCCGCTAGCGCCAAAACGCCTGGCCCGGCGTGAAAAAACAGCAGATAGGCGATGATTAGTACTCCAACGAGCGCGGCAAGCTTTGGCCGACCCTCTTTGCCAACGGCGAATACCACAAGTAGGCTCATGAGTGCGAGGCCGACGGCTGTAGTATACAGGCTAAAAGAGAGGATGTTTAGGGCGACTAGGGCATTGAAGCCGTCAGGCATGAACGTTGCGGCAAATCCGGCAAATGCTGTGAACCCAGTGACAAACAGCGCGACGCACGCCAAAGCCATGCCGTAGTGGCACATGAAATAGCAGATTGACTTCCGCGGCACCTGTTGGTAGAGGGGGCTTAAGTACTCCGCGCCTTTAACGATAACGACATCCGGGAGAATGTATAGCGCAGACACCCAAGAGCCTATCCACCATAGAGAGGCCAAGGTTACAGCATGTGGCCAATTCTCTGGCACAACTAAGTGCGAGCCTATGCCAAGCGCGGCATACCCAAGTAACAGCCAAAGCTTGCTTTCGACTGCGCGTAGGGTGAACTTCATGATTGGAAGCATGGAAAACTCCTCCTTTCACTGGGCAGTGCTAGTACTCAAGCTGTGGAGTGTAGCGCTCGAGCAAGTAGCCGTTAGCGTAGGTTAAGGCTAGGCCTGCTACGACAAAAACTAGAGCCTCCACCTGTGCCGACACGCCGCTGGCCTCCAAGACGCCGATGACCAGCCCTGCGATGGATGCATACCCCAAGAGCAGGGCCAAGTCGAAGAATAGGTTGATAATGGGCCAACGGACAGGTAAGCGCACGAGCTGGCGCTGCAGCGTTCGCAGCACTAGGCCGTTCATCAGGAGAGCCGCAATTAGGATGAAAAGCGCTGCCCTTACTAACGACCTCTCTGGGGCGAGCTCCTGCAACTGAGGCAAATCCGTACCCATAAAATGGAATAAAACAAAGTTGGTCGTCACGTAACTAAGTAACAGGGGCACAACTGCAATGATCTTCGCGAACAGCGCGGAGCGCTGCGGTAGCGGGACATGCAGGGGCAGCGTATGCGCATCCCGCTTTGCTTGGTGCATAGATATATACGGCAGGTAGTGTAACACCAACGCTCCGCCAAGGGCACCCCATTGCACCATACGAAACACGGCAACGACTAGCTGAGCGGAGAGGTTAAATAGTGTGTAGCTTAGCCATGCCAGAACGGCCGTGACGATAAGCAGGCCGAGCATGACTTGCGTGGCAGTGTCGCGATAATGGCGGAACTGCCACTTAACGAGCTTTTTCATGGCGAAAGACCTCTAAGTAGTACTCCCCTATCGACTTTCCGCTCATCTGCCTGATTTCATCCGCAGCAATCTCGCGGATTATCTCTCCCCGCCGTAAAAGCTTAACTTCGTCGAGCAGCTTGTCGACGTAGTCAATGTGGTGCGTAGCGAGAATAATGGTGCTCTCGCGGTCGAACGTGTCGAGGATGATGTCAATAGTCTTTTCACGCGTGACCGGGTCGACGCCATCAAAGGCCTCGTCAAGCAAGAAGAGCCTGGCGCGGCGCGAAAGCACCACCGCAAGCTTAAGGCGCGCCATCATCCCCTTAGAAAGGGTAGAGGCTACGGTGCGGTTGTCTAGTTCGAGTTCGCGCAAGAGGTGCCCGGCCTTACTGCGGTCAAAATCGGGGAAAAAGTCGCTAAAAAAGTCGACGACATCGCCCACACGCATCCAGTCTAGGAAGTAGTCGCCGTCGGGCAGGTAGGCTACTTTAGCCTTGGTAGCGAGCCCGGGCTTAAGGCCGTCAATGAGTACCTGCCCCTGGAAAATCATAGTAAGAGCCGCGCAAATCTTTAGGAATGTCGTCTTACCGCTCGCGTTAGGACCAAGCAACCCGTAAATCTTGCCGCGCTGAAAGCGGCAGGTGATACCGTTAAGAGCCGTTACTTCGCCGTACCGCTTGACAAGGTTAGACGCCACCAGAATATCACTCATAATACTCACTCCTTTGTCTGTTTACGCCTAAAGAGATGGGCCGGCGAGAAACTGCCTTAGATGTCCCTGCATTTCTGAGGCGCTAAGCCCAAGCCGCGACATTTCGCTCACAAAGCGAGCTGTGGTAGCATCCGCAAGTTCGCGCCTTAAGTCCCCCGCTAATGTCGTGCTGGTGCTTACAAAAGTCCCAAGCCCTTTCTGTTTCGTAATCACCCGCTCCTGTTCAAGCAAATCGTACACCCTGGCCACCGTGTTGGGGTTAACGCGCATTAAAGCCGCCTGCTCCTTAATGGTGGGGAGCTGCATGCCCGGTGTTAAGTGACCTAGGGCTATTTCTGTCTTAATCTCTTGCATAATCTGCAGGTAGATTGGCTCACGGTCGTTGTAGCGCATGAGGGACTCACCTCCTTCTCGTAGCACTTTGCAGGCATAGTAATAGTATACTAGTCAACTAGTATACTATAGCAAGAATCCCCCTATGTCAAGCGGCAGCGCTGAATTGCATTGCCCAGCTCACGCCATCTTACTTAGTATTGAGCCATTTTTCGAGCTCTGCTCTGCCTTCCTTATCTAGACATCTCTCCACTAGGCCACAGCCGCGGCACACTCGGACTTTCACTGGAATCCCATCCAAGAAACCGAGGGCTAAGTAGGAGGCACCTCTGCCAAACTCATTGGCGAAAGG
Organism: Selenomonadales bacterium; assembly: GCA_018335585.1. Taxonomy (NCBI): domain Bacteria; kingdom Bacillati; phylum Bacillota; class Negativicutes; order Selenomonadales; species Selenomonadales bacterium. Next base: position 1,364 of record JAGXRZ010000022.1, on the reverse strand, counting down.
AACAATAGCCCAGTTCTCGCTGCTGCAGGCGTGACACTTCGGGGGGGCATCCTGTGGCGGGGAACCAAACGCGGGTGTAGCGCTAGGGGTCTCTCCCCCCACAAAGCTCCTGTGAACCCAACCTGCAACCCGGCCACGTTGAGGATGCCAAACCGATACCTGCAGAAACGCATCTGCCTGCCCTAGCACCTCTAGCTCGCTGCCCTGAGGCAGCTCGGCCACTACCTCAGCCTGTGCATTGGGTGCTACGCGCAGCCGCGTTGTCGGTGCTTTGGTAAACAATGTGCTTTTTGAGCTCACTTGCATCCCCCGTCTCAATGAATTTCCTTCTGGTAACTGCTACGCACAACCGTCTGCTATGTTTCGCGCCATCACCAATATTCTAGGTGAAACTTTGTTGCGGGTTCGTTAGCCACGCGATATGATTAACTCGGTTCGCTGAGTACCCCTCGCGAAGCAGAGCGAGTAACCATCGTGAAGGAGGATATCCTCGTGCAGCTCTTAATACGCGCAGCCATCTCCGGGTCTATGATTGCCGTGGTATCCCTGTTGAGCAGGCGAATGCCCCTGCTTGGCGCAATCATTGTTTCCCTGCCCATTAACTCCATTCTCGCCATGGTCTGGCTCTACGAAGACACCAAGGATACTAACCTAGTAATCAGTCTGTCGCAGTCAATTTTCTGGATCATTTTGCCGTCATCGATCTTCTTCCTCGCGATGACCTTCTTTTTGCGTAGGCAACAGGGGTTCTACCCTTCCTTGGCCTTAGCATCTGTGGTGATGATTGGGGCCTACTGGCTCTACGTCAGACTTATGGCCTTGTTTGGGGTTAGAGTGTAGCGATGGATAACCTGAAATTCGTCGCCCTGGACTTTGAGACTGCGAATGCCCACCGCAGCAGTATCTGCGCAGTCGGCATTGCCACCGTCACGGACGGCAAGATTGTCGAGCGGCGCTCTTGGCTAGTGCGGCCGCGCAATATGCTCTTTGATAGGATTAACATAGCCATCCATGGCATCACTCCGGAGGCCGTCAAAGACAAGCCGCTGTTTGGCGACCTCTGGCCGACGATTCGGGGCTATTTCGCGGACAACTGCGTGATCGCGCATAACGCCAGCTTTGATATGAGCGTATTGCGACCTAATTGCGATGTCCAGAAAGGACGGTAGATAGGGCGTTTTGAGGCTGTGGTAGATTTATTTTACCCCAGCACAACCTAGCGTTAGCGAGGGTTTTTGGGGCAAGGACGTTTAGCTACAGTAAAATTGACCCCAAGGCAAAAATCAGAAGAAAAGGGAAATAATATTCGAAATATGAAGGGAAACCCCCTACCTCTGGCGAATACTTTCTTGTCAAACAAAAAG